>NZ_CAWMCN010000104.1:0-50341 GCF_963865925.1 Vibrio sp. ZOR0018
ACGGATTCGAACCATCGAAGGCGGAGCCGGCAGATTTACAGTCTGCTCCCTTTGGCCACTCGGGAACCCCTCCAGAGGGTTTTCATACAATGTGATTTATAGTGCTTATAAGGACACTATTGGCTCACAGTATGCTTAAACAACGTTTTCCCAACGCATTGCTCAAGTGCGGAGCGCATGATAGCAAACTCGCTCTCTCTGTAAAGCCTTTTTCTTATGATTTTGAATTGAATGCTGCCTTTTTGGGCAAAGGGGTGAGGAATGGATAGTTTTGCTCTATTTATACCCTTCCCACTTGAAGCTGCAGCGGTGTTGGCTACGTTCGCTCACCCCAATCACATAGTTTATCTATGCTCATGGGAATGAACTTACTTGCCGCCTACCTGCAACTTCAAGTTGTTTGGGTATAGCCTGTGTGTGGCGCCTAAAAAGCAGCCGGAGGAGGCTAAGTTATGACGCACGTTACAGATATTTAATAAGATTTACACTCCTTGACGTTCGAGCGTCGTATAAGCAGTTACAATTCAATCAGTCTATTTATTGTTGAATAAAAACTATGAAAAACACGTCTATTCTTTCGTTAATGATAGTTACCTTGCTTACCACACCGTTAAGTGCGTTCGCTGCGCAAGCACCACAAGCCGTTGCGGTGGTCGCAGAGCGTGTGGCAACTCATCAAGTGTCTCAGTCTCTTTCACTGATTGGTAAATTAGAAGCTGAACGAGCAGTGGAGATCTCATCTGAAGTTTCGGGAAAGGTCAGCCATATTGCGATTAAAGCCAATCAAGAGGTCAAGAAAGGTCAGCTCTTAATTCAGCTTAATGATGATAAAGCCAAAGCCGCACTTTCAGAGGCTCAAGCCTATTTGAACGATGAACAGCGTAAGTTGAAAGAGTTTGAACGTTTGGTCAAACGGAACGCCATTACCCAAACTGAAATTGATGCGCAAAAAGCGAGTGTTGATATTGCTCAAGCACGTTTAGATGCCGCAAACGCAAATTTAAACGATCTGCGCATTAGCGCGCCATTTAATGGCACCGTTGGTTTTATTGATTTTAGTTTGGGCAAAATGGTCAGTGCAGGGACGGAATTGCTGACTTTAGATGACCTATCGGTGATGCAACTCGATATCCAAGTGCCAGAGCGTTACCTTTCGTTAATCAGTAAAGGTATGACGGTGACGGCGAAGAGTAATGCTTGGGCAAAAAACGAGTTTACCGGCAAAGTTGTGGGTATTGATTCTCGCATTAACCGTGAAACCTTGAATTTGCGTGTCCGTATTCATTTCGATAACCAAGATGGCAAGCTAAAACCCGGGATGTTGCTTTCTACTAAGTTGAATTTCCCAGCGATTGAAGCGCCCATTATCCCCGTTCAAGCACTCGAATATTCAGGCACTAAACGCTATGTCTATGTGATTGATAGTAATAACAAAGTAATACGCACGGAAGTTTGGCTTGGCGCGCGGATCGACAATCAAGTGGTGATTGATAAAGGTTTAGCCATTGGCGATAAGATTGTGGTGCAAGGCATCGTGAATATGAGAAACGGCATTGTCGTTACTGAAGTCAATGTGGATGGCTCACCGATACAAAAGGATGACAAATAATGTGGTTATCCGATGTTTCAGTGAAGCGCCCTGTGGCGGCGGTGGTATTAAGCTTACTGTTGTGCGTTTTTGGTCTAGTGTCATTTTCTAAGCTTTCGGTCCGGGAAATGCCCGATATTGAAAGCCCGGTGGTTTCAATCAGTACTCGCTATGCAGGGGCTTCAGCTACCATCATTGAAAGCCAAATCACTTCTGTATTGGAAGATCAACTGGCAGGCATTAGCGGGATTGATGAAATTGAATCCACCACGCGCAATGGCATGTCACGGATTACCGTTACATTTGAACTGGGTTACGATCTCAATACTGGTGTGAGCGATATCCGCGACGCCGTTGCGAGAGCACAGCGCTCATTACCCGATGAAGCAGATGATCCAACCGTATTCAAAAATAATGGCTCTGGTGAAGCTTCTTTGTACATTAATCTCAGTTCTTCAGAGATGGATCGAACCCAACTGACCGATTATATCGAACGAGCTTTGATTGACCGCTTTAGTTTAATCTCTGGCGTCAGTTCTGTGGATGTGTCTGGTGGTCTTTATAAGGTGATGTATGTCAAGCTCAAGCCGAATCTGATGGCTGGGCGTGGTGTCACGACTTCTGATATATCAAGTGCATTGCGCAGTGAAAATATTGAAAGCCCGGGCGGGGAAGTGCGTAACGATTCGACAGTAATGTCGGTGCGTACCGACCGAGCGTACAAAACGGCGCAAGATTTTGACTATTTGGTGGTTAAGCGCGCAAGTGACAATTCGCCGATTTACTTAAAAGATGTCGCGGATGTCTTCATCGGCGCTGAGAACGAAAACTCAACCTTCAAAAGCGACGGTGTGGTTAATGTGAGCATGGGCATTGTGCCACAGTCAGATGCTAACCCCTTGGATGTGGCGCAGCGTGTCCATCAAGAAGTCGATAATATTCAGCAGTTTCTACCCAAAGGAACGCGCTTGGCCATTGACTACGACTCGACCGTCTTTATTGATCGCTCAATTTCGGAAGTGTATAGCACACTGTTTATCACGGGTGGTTTAGTGATTTTGGTACTGTACATTTTTATCGGCCAAGTTCGGGCAACGCTAATCCCAGCCGTTACTGTGCCAGTATCATTGATCTCTTCTTTTATTGCCGCTTACTATTTCGGATTCTCCATTAACCTTATCACCTTGATGGCGCTGATTCTTTCCATCGGTTTGGTTGTTGATGACGCGATTGTGGTGGTGGAAAATATATTTCATCACATAGAACAGGGAGAGAAGCCACTGCTGGCGGCTTATAAAGGGACGCGCGAAGTCGGCTTTGCCGTGATTGCCACCACATTGGTATTAGTGATGGTCTTTTTACCGATCTCTTTTATGGACGGCATGGTCGGCCTGTTGTTCACCGAGTTCTCTGTACTTTTGGCCATGTCGGTTCTCTTTTCATCGCTAATAGCGTTAACTTTAACACCCGTTCTCGGTAGTAAGATTTTAAAGGTCAATGTCAAACCAAACCGTTTTAATCGTTTTGTTGATCGTGTTTTTGGCCGTTTAGAAGCGGGTTACAAATCCTCTTTACGTTTTGCTATCAGTTGGAAATGGGCTGCACCGCTCGTCATCCTTGCATGCGTTGGTGGCAGTTATTTTCTGATGCAGAAAGTGCCTTCTCAGCTTACGCCTTCAGAAGATCGCGGCGTTATTTTTGCCTTTGTGCGCGGAGCGGATGCGACCAGTTATAACCGGATGTCGGCCAATATGGATCTTGTTGAGCAGCGGTTAATGCCCTTGGTTGGCAAAGGTTTTCTCAAGTCGTTTAGTATTCAATCGCCTGCGTTCGGTGGGCAAGCGGGTGATCAGACGGGTTTTGTTATCATGATTTTGGATGACTGGAACGAACGAAGCATCACCGCTCAACAAGCATTAGGGCAGGTAAAAAAAGCGCTAACGGGAATTCCCGATGTACGAGTTATGCCCTTTATGCCCGGCTTTCGTGGTGGCTCTAACGAGCCTGTTCAGTTTGTGTTAGGTGGGTCAGACTATCCTGAACTCAAAAAATGGGCTGAATTGTTAAAAACGGAAGCTGAAAATTCCCCCTTTATGGAAGGTGCTGACACCAATTATTCCGAAAAGACACCTGAACTGGTGGTGACGATTGATAGGCAGCGTGCCGCGGAATTGGGGATCAGTGTCGCGGATATTTCAGATACGTTAGAAGTGATGCTCGGCGGGAAGAGTGAAACCAGCTTTGTTGAGCGTGGCGAAGAGTATGATGTTTATCTCCGTGGGGACGAAAATAGCTTCAATAACGCCTCCGATTTAAGCCAGATCTACATGAGAACCGCATCCGGTGAGCTTGTTACACTGGATGCACTTGCGAAAGTGGAAGAAGTGGCATCATCAATCCGCTTGTCTCATTACAATAAGCAAAAGGCGATCACGGTTACTGCAAATTTATCGGCTGGTTACACGTTGGGCGAAGCGCTTGATTTTCTAGATCAAAAAGCCATTGAAACGCTACCTAGTGATATTTCCATTAGTTACTCAGGTGAGTCAAAAGATTTTAAAGAAAACCAATCGAGTGTAGCCATTGTATTTGCGTTAGCGCTGCTTGTCGCTTATTTGGTACTAGCCGCCCAATTTGAAAGTTTTATCAACCCGTTAGTGGTGATGTTGACGGTGCCGATGGGTGTGTTTGGCGGCTTTCTTGGTCTATCAATTATGGGACAAGGTATCAACATCTATAGCCAAATTGGGATGATTATGCTGATCGGTATGGTGACCAAAAATGGCATTTTGATCGTTGAATTTGCCAACCAGCTGCGTGACCGAGGGGTTGAGTTTGAAAAAGCAATTATTGATGCTTCAGCAAGGCGCTTGCGGCCAATCATGATGACCGCATTTACTACTTTAGCAGGTTCAATCCCATTAATTATCTCGACAGGAGCAGGCTATGAAAGCCGAGTTGCGGTGGGTACAGTGATTTTCTTCGGTATGGGTTTTGCCACTTTAGTCACTCTGTTTGTTATCCCTGCTATGTATCGTTTGGTCTCGGCATCAACACGCTCTCCAGGTCATGTTGAAGCTGAACTTAACCAAGAACTGCTGCATGATGTTAAAACCAGAAGTGTTCACTGATTAACGTATCAAGAGCCTGCGCCCTGCAGGCTCTTTTTTGTTCACCGTTCACACCTATTCCATTCACCGTTATCTATGCCCATTCGATGAAATCACATGCGGCCGGCTTATCACATCAAGTTATTTGAACATACAAGCGAGATATCAAATGGTTAATGCCATTTTCGATAATCCATCAAAATAGCCAGTTCATTTTTCCTATTTAAATCTTAGGTATTAATTATAGATAGACTCAATTTTGAGACACCCATTGCAATGCGCCTTGCGATACTCTATCCACCTCTTTAATACAGAGACAAAATGAAGTGAATGCATCAGTAATGGCCATGGAAAATAAAAAACTCTCTATCCTCATCGTATGCATGGGAAATATATGCCGTTCACCGCTTTCTGAAGCTGTTTTGAGCCAAAAAGCGCAACAACATGGAATTAATTTATTTGTTGAAAGCGCTGGTACTGTGAATTATCAAGTGGGCCGAAAACCAGATCCCAAAGCAATATCTGTCGCTGAGCAGCGTGGCTATTCAATGTCAAATTTAAGAGCAAGGCAGGTTTGTTCTGAGGATTTCGAAAAATTTGATCTTATTTTTGCCTTAGATAAAGCCAACTTAGCGGATCTGATTGACATTTGTCCTGCTAAACATAAAGAGAAACTTTCACTGTTTCTATCGCATAGCCACATCGGTGTCACGGAAGTCCCTGATCCTTACAAAGGAAATATTCATATGTTTGAACGGGTTTTGGAACTGATAGAGAGCGGGGCCCAAGGGATCATCGAACATATATCTAAACAATATCAATTAAAGGAAAGTGCAATGAAACTTTGTGTGTAACACATAGAAAGTTTTATATGACTTTTTGATTACCCACCCCAAAAAACAAAGCAACAGTTTGGCAATTAATTTCTACTCATAGTTTGTAGGTAGGTGATTAAATGTGGGTGGTTAATAAGTTTTCTCTTATATACATAAAGCAAAAAATGTGAAGAAAATGCGCATTCTAGAGGCGACATCTAGTGGCGGTAGCGTATTTAACCGTTGCTATTCACCATTTTTATCTGCTTTTTTGAAGAAATAGCGTTGAACAGCTTGTTCTTAACAGTCGTTTAGTTTAGCCCAAGGAAATAAATAAAGTGAAAAAAATACTCATTGCGTTTGGTACACGACCTGAAGCAATTAAAATGGCGCCTCTAGTTCATCAGCTTAAACAAGATAACCGCTTCGACACAAAAGTATGCGTCACTGGCCAGCACAGGGAAATGCTTGACCAGGTTTTAGAGTTGTTTGAAGTGGTGCCTGATTTTGATCTTAATATCATGGAACCAGGGCAAACACTGACGACAGTAACGACTAAAATCTTGAACGGTATGGAAACGGTTCTAAAAGACTTTCAACCAAACATCGTCTTAGTTCATGGCGATACCGCTACAACGTTTGCGACTTCACTTGCTTGTTATTATCAGCAAATTGCAGTCGGCCACGTTGAGGCTGGATTACGCACCGGTAATATCTATTCCCCTTGGCCTGAAGAAGCGAACCGCAAGCTTACGGGTGCATTGACTCACTACCATTTCGCACCAACGGCAACATCTCAACAAAATTTATTGGATGAGAACTATTGCCTCGAGAACATCCATATTACGGGGAATACCGTCATTGACGCCTTGTTTATGATCCGTAACAAGATTCACAACGAGCAAGATCTCAATGCTACGCTGGCACACCAGTTTCCGATGCTTGATAACAATAAAAAACTCATTCTTGTTACAGGCCACCGTCGTGAAAGTTTTGGTGATGGATTTGAGCGTATTTGTGAAGCCTTATCCATCACAGCAAAGCGTCACCCTGACTGTCAAATTCTTTATCCGGTACATCTTAATCCGAATGTTCAAGAGCCCGTCAATCGTCTTTTAAAAGGCATTGAAAACATTTTCTTAGTGGATCCACAACAGTATTTGCCCTTTGTCTATTTGATGGACAGAGCACACATCATTTTAACCGATTCCGGTGGTATTCAAGAAGAGGCACCGTCGCTAGGGAAGCCTGTATTAGTGATGAGAGACACCACCGAACGACCTGAAGCGGTAAGCGCGGGTACGGTCAAGCTGGTTGGGACTAACACACAACTGATTTGTGAAGAGTTAGACCGGTTGCTTAGTGATGAGCGCGCTTACCAACTCATGAGTCAAGCACACAATCCATACGGTGATGGCAAAGCCTGTCAACGTATCGCCGACATTCTAGCAAGATAAGATTTAAGGAAAATAAGATGTTTAATAAAGTTTCTGTGATTGGTTTAGGGTATATCGGCCTGCCAACGGCTGCCGTTATAGCCTCGCGTGGTATTGAAGTGATTGGCGTAGATGTCAATCAACACGCTGTCGATACAATCAATAAAGGTGAAATTCACATTGTCGAACCGGATTTAGATATCGTAGTTCGAAGTGCAGTGATGACTGGCAAACTAAAAGCAACTGTGACAGCTGAACCAGCTGATGCTTTCTTAGTGGCGGTACCCACACCATTTAAAGGTGATAATCACGAGCCTGATCTTAGCTATATAGAAGCCGCAGCCAAAGCGATTGCGCCAGTTCTGGAAAAAGGCAACTTGGTGGTATTGGAAAGTACTTCCCCAGTCGGTGCGACAGAAAAGCTTTCCGCATGGCTAGCAGAGGCTCGTCCTGATTTAACTTTCCCACAGCATAAAGGTGATACGGCTGACATTAAAGTAGCGCATTGCCCAGAGCGAGTTTTACCGGGTTATGTACTACAAGAATTAGTCAGTAATGACCGAGTGATTGGTGGTATGAGTAAATCTTGTAGCGAGAAAGCGATGGCTCTGTATAAAACCTTTGTTAAAGGCGAATGCATCATCAGCAACTCTCGTACGGCGGAGATGGCGAAATTAACAGAAAACTCCTTTCGCGACGTCAATATTGCATTCGCGAACGAACTTTCCCTTATTTGTGAGAAATTAAAAATCAATGTTTGGGAATTAATTAAATTGGCCAACCGCCACCCTCGGGTCAACATATTAAACCCAGGACCAGGTGTTGGCGGGCACTGTATTGCAGTTGACCCTTGGTTTATTGTTAACAGCTGCCCAGAAGAAGCAAAACTGATTGCTGCTGCTCGCTATGTTAATGATGGTAAACCACACTGGGTCGTTGATCAGGTAAAACAAGCGGCAGATCAGTTCAAAAAACCAGTCATTGCCTGCTTAGGTTTGGCCTTTAAAGCCGATATTGATGATTTACGTGAAAGCCCAGCTTTAGACATCACTTTGCATTTAGCACAAGACAATATTGGACAAATTCTAGCGGTAGAGCCAAATATCCACCAATTACCGGGTAAGTTAACAGAACATGATGTTGAGCTAGTCTCGCTAGAGCGTGCTTTAGAGTTGGCCAATATCGTTGTGGTGCTGGTTGATCACCGAGATTTTAAAGAAGCAGATAAAACGGCGTTTGCCAAGAAAGTAGTGATTGATACTAGAGGTGTGGTTGCTTGAGTTCAGCATTCGATCTAATTAAAGCTGATCTGTATCGTCATACAGGAAAGTTGTCGACGGGGTTACTCATCAAGAATCTGATGTTTAACCCTGGTTTTAAGTATATGTTTTGGTTGCGATTATGCCGAAGTGAAAATCGTTTATTACGTTCATTTGCTAGGCTAATGCATAAAAATTTATCCATTAGGTACCAAATACAAATACCGAAAGAAACCGATGTTGGCCCAGGGTTATACCTAGGGCATGGTACTGGGATAATTATCAACAGTACCGCGAAGATTGGCGCCAATTGTAATTTAAGCCCCTTCACTGTAATTGGCTCAAACCAAGGACAAGCGGCTACGATCGGTGATTATGTGTACATCGGTCCTCATGTCTCGATAGTCGAAGATGTTACGATTGGCAATGGAGCGGTTGTAGGGGCTGGTGCTGTGGTTATTCGTGATGTTTCTGAAAATGCGGTCGTTGTTGGAAATCCGGGGCGAGTCATTAAAACGGAAAATAATCGAGCCTATATTGGCCATCCTGTGCAGTTGGATAATAAGCTATGAAAAAAGTACTTCTCATCATGCCTCTTTCAACTCTTAACTGGGGAGAGAAAAATGCAGGTGGGGTAGATTCTGTATGTCAGATGTTGGTTCGTGAGTTAGCCTCTAAAACTCAACCTTCAAAATATCGCTATCGCGTCTTGGCTTTTGATCCTAGCAGTCAAGAGCAATATACCGGTAGTCCAATTATTCTCTCTGAACAGGTAGAAGTTATCTTTGCACCTGCTAATGAATCACGTATAGGGATACCCTTACCCGGAATATTGACAGGATGGTTACGAGTAAGAGAACAAATCTCAAATTACAAACCTGACATAGTACATGGACATATGAATAGTTGGATGATTTGGCTCGGAGGTAGGTCTAAGAATATTGTAACTCTTCATTCTTATCGGAAAATAGCAAGAAAACCAGTATCAACGACTAATGATTTTTTATATGAAAAAATAATCCCGTTTTTAAGTAAATATTTTGTTGATGCTTTCACTTGCGTTGGAAATGAGCTGGGTGAGGCTCTAAAAAAAGATACTAAGAAACCAATTCATATAATTGGTAATCCTATTGATAAAGCTTATGTTTCTCTACTTAACAAAAAAAACGCTAATAATGTGCTGGATAATAAAATACATTTAGTCACCTGTGCTCTCATTTCACGTCGTAAACGTGTGGATCTAATTTTAGATTTACTAAGACAGATACGAGATTTAGGTAGAGATGTAACATTAAATATAATAGGTCCTAATGTTGATCCTGTTTACTATTCTGAGCTTGAAAAATTAATTGAAGAATGGGACTTATCCGATAATGTTTCTTTTCTTGGAAAGCTGAATCAGAAAGAAATTATTCAGCAATATAAATACGCTGACATTGGTGTGTTTCTATCAGATCAAGAAACATTTGGCTTAGCACCTTTAGAAATGTTGGCAACAGGCTTGCCTCTTATTGCTACACCTGTGGGGATTTTAGGAGAGAGAAAGGATAGGTTTGCTAAATTAGGTGTGACGTTTTTTTCAAATGAACAAGCAAATAATATAGTGAACTCGATAGACTCCATTTATTATCGTGATACTGAAAATGCACAGGATTATATACATAATCATTTTTCATCCCAAGGCATTTTAAAACAATATGAGTCTTTATATGATGAGGTGATGGGGTGATAGCCAGCCTACTCAGATATGCCCCTGTTCAGGTTTTTGCTGCTTTAAGCCTCTTTATGCTAATCGCCGTACAAACTCGTTTCCTTACACCAGAAAATTATGGTGTGTTAGCGGTGGCTATGGTGGTTCTCGAACTCGTGCGTGCTTTTAGTACTCAGTGGCTCAACACGTCGATGTTACGTCTCTACCCTGGGTATTCGGATCGGGAGCAAGTCCAACTCGTTCAAACCATTTCACTGCTGGTTATTATCGGATCTTTGCTTGGTTTTATTGTTATCGCCGTAACTTTATTCATTTATCAGCAATTGAGTGGGGAACGATTATTGATACTGGGTGCTTTACTGTCGGTTAAATCGATATTTCAATACCAGTTAGAATTGAGTCGCTTAAATGAGCGATTGAGCGCTTATCGTCAAGCGACCGTATTGCAGTCAATTTCTGCGGTAGTGCTCTCCATCCTTTCACTCTCTTGGGCGGCTACTATTGAGTCTGCGTTGTTTGCTTTAACCTTGAGCTTTGGCATTGGAGCTTTAGGTCTTGGTTTTCCTAGACGGCCTGAATGGCATATTGCTATGTTAAAGCGTCTGCTTACTTACGGTATTCCGATCATGTTAGCGGGAGGAATTAGCGTATTAGGGGGAAGAGTCGATCGTTTATTTATCGCCCATTTCGTTGGGATGAACGAAACGGGTATCTATGCTGCGCAAGCCAACTTATTGATGGGAGTGCTGGGCTTAGTTTTCATGGTAATTGCTATGCCTCTCTATCCTAATTTGGCCAAGCATGCGGAAGATAAAATCACCCTTGTGAGTCAGCATAAAACCTATCTGCATTTATTGGTTACCCTTACTTTGCCGGCTCTATTTGGACTTGGAATATTACAAGAAGAGATCATTCGGCTCTTTTTGGGGGAGCAATATCTCAGTAGTTCTACCGGACTATTCTGGGTGTTAGCGATCGCTGTTTATCTGATTAATTTTAAAGGTCATTACCTTGATCATGGTTTGCAGTTTCTATTACAGACTCGCAAGCTCCTATGGGTTTCTCTCTCGGGCTTAGTAGCGAGCATTTTCCTACTACCTTTTATGCTCAATCAATTTGGCATGTTTGGTGCGGCTATCACCTTGCTTATAGTGAGTGGCTTAGTCGCAATACTCTCTTTTATCAGCTCATGGAGATCGGGGTATCGTTACGCTATTGGCATTGATGGCGTCAAAGTGATCATTTCTTCACTTCTGATGGGCGGCTACTTATACGCAGTGAAACAGTGTCCACTGGCGATCCATTCATTATTCGCTCTAACCTTTTATGTCACCTCATCATTGTTGTTTTATGGCATCTGTTTGTGGTGCACGAATGCTTTTAATGCACGCCAACGTTTATTCTCAATCTGGAGGCCCAATTGAGCGAACGTAATCTCATTCGATGGATGATTCTGATTGTCCTCAGTGCGTTTCTGCTGGGGGCTTTTTTACTCGAAAATATGGGCATTCAGTACGTTTCAGAAGGCGGGAGCCCCATACTCAAAATTCATGTCTATTCCTATTTGAGTATGGGAGCTTTTGCTCTGTTGATATTGCGCGTTGGCCTTTTCAACCTAATTAAGCCATTACACGATCTCAAAAAGGCTTGGTGGCTAGCCATAGTATCGATGCTGGCCGTTATTTTATATGGCTTTATGCGATTTGGGACATCGGGACTCGCTTATCTTATTGATACGATTTTTATCCCTTTAGTTCTGGTTCCTGTTGTATACGGGTTATCCGATGCAGCTAAAAATCGATTACTGGCTCTACTCGGTTATCTTTTATTTATTAATGCATGCATCGCGATTATTGAACTTGTTTTGGGGCAGAGCATTGTTGCTGTTGAGATTGGTAGTTTTTCATTCTTCCGCTCGACTGCTTTTATGGCACATCCCCTTAACAATGCTCTCATTACGGCATCGCTAACGCCTATTGTTATGCGTTATACACGAATTCCGGCGGCTATGTATGTCTCTGTTATCGTGCTAGCCCTGTTTGCTTTTGGAGGGCGAGCTGCGTTGGGGATTTTCCTATTGGGTAATTTTCTGATGATGTTACCTAAATTACGTGACTTTTTCGGTCAGGGAGTGCGCTACCCAAAGCTGAAATTTGCTTATCTTCAGGCTTTGGTCTATTTCTCTGTGATTGCCGTTATTTTGACTCTAGTATTAAGCCCGATTGGTGAACGGATATTGTCTAAGTTGTATATAGATACGAGCGCCGAAGCGCGATTCGATGTTTTTATTTTACTTGAACAGCTTTATTTTTCAGAGTGGTTATTCGGTGCTTCACATGGTCTATTGAATGATATTGTTTTTTATATTGGTATTAATGTTGTTGAAAACTACGTGATTGGATGGGTTCTTAATTTTGGTTTATTAGGGTGTATAGGCTTACTGCTTTCTACTTATCTTGTTCCTTTTATGTTGGTTTATAAGCAAGAATGGTCCGCAAAAATTGCTCTGCTCAGTTTTATGTTGATATCAGTTACTAATAATGCCTTAACAGTAAAAACGCCTGCATTGATGTTTTTGGTGGTGGTTTTATCCTGTCACTACCGTTCATCTAATCACCATCTACACAGGAGATAATAAATATGGTTTTATCTATTAATTTTCTCTTTAAGGATATGTGTGGACTGAATATCACATCGGATGAGTGATTTTTCAATGAACGGAACTGTACTTTAATATTCATCAAGATAGTTAGCAATAATATTTGACGGGTGATTTTTTAAATGTAACCAATACAGTTGTCAATACAGCCTAAATTATACAAATATTGTTCCAAAGGACTTTTACTGATGTTTACCAATTCACTTTATATTAAAGCACCAATCTGGCTGCAAAATGTCATGCTTTCTGTACGGGCGCTGTCACGCAAAATGGTCAGAGAAAATGGTGAGATGCGCGCGGTGTTGCAAGAGATCCAAGCTAACGAGTTTTCACGTACTCATTTAGCGGATTATCAACACAAGCAGCTACAAAAAACCTTGGCGAATGCTCGTAACCATGTGCCGTTTTATCAGAATTTAGACTTACTCAATCTTGAGCTTGAGGCTTTTCCATATCTGGATAAAGCGGTATTGCGTCATGACCACGAGCAGTTTATCTCGCAGAACAAACCTTCTGTGGTAGTGAAAGGGGCGACCAGTGGCACAACGGGGACGCCTTTGACTATTTTGCAAGATAGGCATTCGGTTATTCGTGAGCAAGCCTTTGTCGAAAGACAGTTGGCTTGGGCTGGTTATCGTAAAGGGGATAAACGAGCGTGGATCCGTGGCGATATGGTGGTGCCATTAAGTCAAAAGCAAGGACCATTCTGGCGCTACTCTTGGTTTGAGCAGATGATAGTGCTTTCATCTTTCCATCTGACATCGCAAACGATGTCGAGTTATCTGCAAGCCATGGTCGATTTTGGGGTTGAAGTGATTCAGGCATACCCTTCTTCGATTGCTACGTTAGCCCGCTATTTAGAAGCTAACCAAAGTTATTATCCGGCGAAGCTCAAATCCATTATGACTTCATCAGAATCGTTGTCAGCAGAAGATAGACAGGTGATTGAGACACGCTTTGGCTGCAAAGTCTTTGACTGGTATGGCCTATTTGAGCGAGTGGCTGCGATAGGGCAGTGTGAGCATGGTCGCTACCATTTGCTCTCCGACTATTCGCATGTGGAATTGTTAGCCGTAGGCGACGGGCGTTACGAGTTGGTTGGCACTAACTTTAATAATCAGTATTTCCCTTTGATCCGCTATAAGGCCGGTGATCATGTGCATTTATCTGAAAACGAGATCTGTCCTTGTGGTCGGATTTTTCCTGTGATTGACCATGTTGATGGACGGATTGGTGACTATTTAATTGGTGAGGATGGGCAAAAAATACACATCCTTAACCATATACCTAAAGGGGTTAATGGATTATTGGCAACGCAATTTTTACAGAAGGATGTCAATAAAGTAATAGTATTGGTTGTTGTGGACTCAAGAATCTTTGATCTGACTCAGGAGGAGATTCTAATTAAAAATACAAAGGATAGGATAGGAAAAAGCATTTGTGTTGAAATTGTAAAAGTTGATTCTATTCCTAAAACTAAAAATGGAAAAACAAGACAGGCTATTTGCTTTATATAGGAATAAATATGACGTCAGTGAATTTTTTAAAACATAAAATTGTTGATTTTATAAGGGTCGGTTATCTTTTTATTAAAGATAAAAGGACTCGTGGACATGTGATTCGCTATATTAGATCTAATAATAAAAAAAATATAAAAACTATTAGGTTTGAAACTAAGGAGCTTTGGAAATATTGGGGGGTTTTCCCTATTCAATATTACACGCATGATTTTTATTCAAAGTTTTGCTTGTTAAAGTTGGATGAAATGAAGGAATACATGCCATCATACTATTTTTATAAAATAGTATATCCATATTATGATGACATAGAAAAAACTACGTTAATGTTAGAAAATAAAACATCAATGAAGAGGTTGTTTGAAAGCGTTGATATTCCTACATCAAGAACAATATTTACTAAATTAAATAACATTTTTTTATCAAATGATAATGTGAATGCTGTTGGTGAAATGGAAATTAATTTTTTAATTAAACATTGTTCGGCAAAACGAATTTTTATAAAACCTACTGATGGACGCGGTGGAAAAGGTATAATTATTGCTGAGAAAATCGGGGTTAGCTATTTTTTTGAAGAGAATATTATAGATTATAAATTTTTATTAGATCTGGATGGTGACTATGTTGTAGAGGAAGGGATTGAACAACATGCAGAGATATCAAAAGTGTATGAGCAAAGTGTAAATACACTTAGAGCTGTAACTATAAGGAAAAAAAATAATCAAGTTGAGTTAATAGCAGTGACATTACGAATGGGGATTAATGGCCGTAAGATAGATAATGGCTCTGCAGGTGGAATACTCATCGGTATCGATTTAATGTCAGGAGGCCCTTTAAAACCATATGCAACTTATGAATATGGTGAGGAGAAATTTATCCATCATCCAGACAGTGGTTTTATATTTTCAGAGCTAAATATACCAAATTGGATAGATATAAAGTCTGGTATTATTGATTCTGCAAGAAAATTGGAGAATGCAAATCTAATAGGATGGGATGTTGCTATAACTAATGAAGGTTTTTTGATGATAGAGGCTAACACTCTTTTAGGTTTAGACCATATGCAATCTGGCGTCGGTGGTTTGAGAGACCATTTTATTGTTGGTGAACCATTGTTAGCTATCTGTAATGGTAGGGGGGATGAGATTTTTTTATGAAAAAAATATTAGTAATTAGTGTACCTAATTATGCTAAAGGTGGAGTGGCATCTGTTGTTTCTACATTTATGAAAAATAATTATGTAAATAGTAGATACAGTATTCGTTATTATTTCACTCATGAGTCTGGAGGGTCTTTGAAAAAACATCTTTCATTTTTTTATTTTCTTGTTAGATTTCCATTTTTCTTGCTTTGCAATGATTTTGATGGCGCTCATGTTCATGGTTCACTTAAAGGTAGTTTCTTTAGGAAAGCATGTTTTTTATTTTGTCTTAAGATATACAAAATACCTGTAGTATATCAATGTCACGCGGCTCAGGTGGATGATTTTTTTTCTAATTCACTAAAAAAGTACATAGTTAATAAAATTTTCAAACAATATGATTTAAGATTATGCTTAGGCAACTGTTGGAAGAGTAATTTTGAAAATATTACAGGACTAAAATGGAATGTGTTACATAATCCTGTTGCTACCTTTCCATTTGAAAAATCACAACATGAAGGATTTAATTTGGTTTTCATGGGGGAACTGTCAAAAAGGAAAGGGATAAGAGATTTAATTGAAGCGTTTTCCCTCGTTAAAAATGATAATGCAAAGTTGTACGTGGCAGGGAGCGGGGATATTGATAGCCTAACATACTTTTGTAATGAACTTGGTGTTAAAAATAGAGTTGAATTTCTTGGTTGGATTGATTCTGAACAGAAAGGTTCTTTATTATCTATAGCCGATGTTGTTGTTCTTCCCAGCTATGCAGAAGGGTTACCTATTAGTATCTTAGAGGCTATGTCAGCAAGTGTCGCTGTTATAACGACCCCAGTGGGTGCTATTGGTGATGCTATTACTCATGATATTAATGGCCTGTTAGTTCCTCCTGGTAATATTTATGAACTGGCAAGTGCTATAAATGTTCTGGGAAGTGATAAAGCCAAAAGACTAGAACTTGCAACACTAGGAAAAGAAAAGTTTGATGAATTATTTCACGAAGACGTTGTTGCACAAAAGCTACTAGGGTTTTATGAGTTATTGACGAATAAGGAACGAGGAAGAGCTAAATGACCGTCAATAGCATCGCCACCGCTATTCTTAAGAAAGCTCGTACAGAACAATTTGCTGGATATGACCCTTTTGATGGACTCAATTCAAGCTGGTTCAAGCGCTTGCCGATAAGCAAAGACTCGACTTTCGGCTTAGCATGGATCCAGTTGTTCAAACGCTCTCCCCTTAATCTTCGGCCATGGCTAGGTGTGCCCAAAGCGCGAAACCCTAAAGGCGTGGCTCTGTTTATTCTCGGATTAATCGAAGAGTATCAAGTGACCAAAGATCCCGCTTTGCTCACAGAAGCGGAGCAACTTGCGCTGTGGCTAGTGGCTCAGCGTTGTGATGAGCAAATCTGGCATGGTGCCTGTTGGGGGTATCATTTTGATTGGAAAGCGCGTGCATTCTTTGTTCCTAAGGGGAAGCCAAATGTGATCACGACAGTCTATGTCAGCCGTGCCTTACACCAATTGGGGCAACTGACGGGGCGAGCTGACTGGGTCGAGTTGGCGCTGCGCAGTGGTGATTTTATTGCTGGCCATTTATTGACTCAAAATGAGAGCGGGGAGTTTTTTGCGTATATCCCCGGGGAAACGGCGTTTGTGCACAACGCCAGTTTGTGGGCGGCAGCTTGGCTGGCCGTGGTCGGTCGAGAAACGTCTCGCCCAGACTACACTGAGTTGGCATTACGCATTGCGCGTAACAGTGCTCAGGCTCAAGCTGCCGATGGCAGCTGGGCCTATGGTACTCGTCATCATCATGTGTTTATTGACGGATTTCATACGGGCTACAATTTAGAAGCACTACACCTCATACGAACTACTTTAGCGACAAAGGAATTTGATGAGGTGATTGCACGCGGTTTTTATTTTTACAAGCAGCATCTATTTGAAACCGATGGAACAGCGAAATATTACCACAACAATCCTTATCCACTGGATCCGCACTCAGTATCACAGGCAATTATTACCTTACTCAGTGTTGGAGGTGAGGAGAGTGATGTTGTTTTGGTTAAACGCGTCATTCAGCGTGCTATTCAAACGCTGTACATGCCCGAGCGGGATCAGTTTGTTTATCAACGTAACAAACGTTTGGTTAATCGAATTCACTACGCGCGCTGGACACAGGCGTGGATGTACTTTTCATTCCGTTTTTATTTAAGAATTACCAATGAGGAATAACCGATTGAAACGCATTAATTTTCTTGGTAGCCCAATGGATGTGGCTTCGATGAGTGAAACTGTTGCTCTGATCCGCGATCGCATTTTGCGACAAGAGTTTACCCAGCATGTGGTCGTCAATGTTGCTAAGTTAGTCAATATGCGTAAGGATTCTGAATTGGCTCAGTCCGTGACCGAGTGTGACATTATCAATATCGATGGTATGGGTGTGGTTTGGGGCGCGCGCTTTTTAGGTCACCAAGTTCCCGAACGAGTGGCTGGTGTTGACTTGTTTCTAGAGCTCAATGCGATGGCTGCACAAGAACAAATGCCAGTGTTCTACCTAGGCGCAAAGTCGGAGATTGTTGAAAAAACGGCTGTGGCCATGCAGGCAAAGCATCCACAATTAGTGATTGCGGGTTATCACCATGGCTATTTTTGGGATGATGAGCACGCGATAGTTGAAAAGATCCGTCAATCAGGGGCGAAACTACTGTTTGTGGCGATCACGTCGCCGAAAAAGGAAAATTTTATCAACCGCTGGCAAGAGCAGTTGGGCGTGTTATTTGTGATGGGGGTAGGGGGAACATTTGATGTTGTCGCAGGTCATGTTTCTCGTGCACCCTTATGGATGCAAAAATCTGGGTTGGAATGGTTATATCGTGTATTACAAGAACCTAGAAGAATGTGGAAGCGTTATTTAGTGACTAATAGTCGTTATGCTTGGCTACTACTTAATGAAAAAATAAAACGAAAGGATTAAATTGACTATATGAAAGCAAACTTTAGTTTATTTTTAGGGAGCTTATTAGTTGAATCAATTTTGTTTATTATTATTAATACTTAGTCAATGTAATTGTCTTAGATTTGATAAAATCTGATCCTTTAATAAAAATCGGATGTATTTTTTATAGTTATCAATTAGCCTTAGCGCCAGTTGTAAAAACAAATGGTTGTCTAACTTTAAAGGATCTATCATGAACAAACGTTATTATTATCTGGTATCATGCTTGGCATTGTTATTTTCAACTGCTTCTTATGCGGAAGTGGATTGTGAGTTACAGCCAGTGATTGAAGCAAACCTTTCATTAAATCAAAACCAGTTGGCACGTAACGGTGGATATATTGCCAGTCAGCTAGGGATCCGTAATGAAAGCTGTGAAACAGTGAAGTTCAATTACTGGCTATCAATTAAAGGCCCAGAAGGTATCTACTTTCCAGCCAAAGCGGTAGTTGGAGTGGATACAGCGCAGCAAGAGTCTGATGCTCTTACTGATGGTCGCATATTGAATGTTACACGTGGTTTCTGGGTTCCAGAGTATATGGCTGATGGTAAATATACTGTTTCTCTTCAAGTCGTTGCAGAAAATGGAGAAGTATTTAAAGCCAACCAAGAATTTGTGAAAGGGGTCGATTTAAATAGCCTACCTGAACTCAATGGTTTGACTATTGATATCAAAAATCAATTTGGTATTAATAGTGTGGAAAGTACCGGTGGTTTTGTTCCATTCACCATTGATTTAAATAATGGCCGTGAGGGAGAAGCTAACGTCGAGTTCTGGATGACAGCGGTAGGCCCTGATGGTTTGATTATTCCTGTCAACGCGAGAGAGAAATGGGTTATTGCTTCAGGTGATACTTATTCAAAAGTGCGTGGAATTAATTTCGATAAAAGCTATCCCGCAGGTGAATATACCATTAATGCTCAGGTTGTAGATACTGTCTCTAGTGAGCGAATTGAGCAGTCAATGATAGTGGTAAAAAAATAGTTTTATCTAGTTCTAATCTTATGTGTATAAAAACCGCCTTTGGCGGTTTTTATTGTACTTTTTGAATGATATAAGCAATATATTCTTAACGTTGAATTACATAGTGGTCACTTACTCTTGAGCTCAATCAAATAGTTGTATCTTGTTGGTGGTGCGCACTTATCAATCTTTAATAACATCCTGTATATGATAATTTTCATTATAAAGTTGTTCATTGTTTCTAATGTTAATAAGCTTGCTTTTATTGTCAATTGAGATGAATTTACTATATGGTGTTAAATGATACTGATTTCCTATAATATTGACGTTTTCAAAAGAAACGAGATTATCTTGGCTATTGGTTCTAATAATAGCTTTATACTGTTCTTCAATTTCATTTCCAAAGTAAATGTTTTCGAATGTGTTATGACTTATTTGAATATTTTTAATGGATTGATTTATTGGGTCATTTTTACTGAAGCTTTGTAAACGTATACCTTGTTGAATAGTATCAAAAGCGTTTCCAATAATGGAAATATTTCCCCACCGAACATTTTTTTTTGTTCTAGAGTTTGGATAAATATTGATAGCGAATCCATTTATATTTGAAAAGATGTTTCCTGAGTAATAAACGTCTGAATAATAACTGACTTCATTTGCAGTACCATTAATATTTTCAAATTGGTTATTAATGACTTTGGCGCTTTTGGTATCGGCCCGTGCTGATAATTTTAATTTACAAGCATTAAATTGATTATTATCAATAATAATATCTTGTGTGCCTGGCATCTCTGTTCCTACAGTCGCTTGCGTTGTAGTGACTTGAGCGCAGTCTTCGAAGTGATTATGGCTCACTTTGATTGCCATCGACCCGGGTGGTATAGAGTGGTCCTGACTTGCGGTAGTCATGCGCAATGCCGCGTCACCAAAGCGAGTAAATTGATTTTGAACTACTAAGGTGCCTTTAGTGCTGCCAAGGTAGACACCTTGTTCTCCCCATATAGGTTTTAAGTCACCATTATTCAGCCCTTCAAAACTGAGACCTTGCAGTTTGATATTTTGTGTGTACATGATACTGAGTAAATACTCACCATTAAATGGACTACATTTCTTTAATTTACTGTGTATGGAGCCAATAATTTCAATGTTATTCTTTTCCTTTAAATAAAGGGTTTTACAAATCTGATATTCGCCAGAGGGAATAATCAGTACATTATTATCATTTAATTGATTCAGTGCATTTTGAAATGCGGATGAATCATCCTCTCCATCATTTGCGATGGCACCATATTCTATTACATTATGAGAAACGACTTCAGCGATAATGGCTGGGCTTAGGCTGATTAAAATAAGTGAAATAAATATGTAACGCAAGATACCACCCTCTTTATCTAATTGATTTAAGTATAACAGCACCTATAAAACGCTTCTTGAAAAAATAGAGAGCTATTCACTATAGTCGGTTCGTTTCTCAACTTTGAGATGTCTCATTAGTGAGGCGTAAAAATAGGCGTGCTGTGTTGAAATATCCCTTCCATTTATTGATAATTCCGTCGGATTTTTATTGGCAATTCACGATACCAGTTCACCAGTTCCTAGGTTTGAAAAATAATAATTACAAAAAAATCAACCAGATGCATATCGTTTCTGGCTTTGAAAAAATTAACCCCAAGTAAAGGGAGTCTTACAGATGACATCTCAATATATTGCACTTGCTGTCAGTCTTTTGTCGCTAAGTAGCACCGTGGCTCAAGCCACAACGAATGAAGCCGAAGGGTGTATTATCAGCCGCCTGAATGGCGAAAAATATTGTTTGAATGTAGGAGAGCGCTCGGGATACTCCCTACCTAGCTGGATTTATGCTCATCCAGTCGATGTACAGGCTCCGAGTGGTGTCTCTGTCATGCTGAGTGATTGGGACAACCTGTCTTATAACCGTTTGGCTGTGTTCAATCGTTATACTGGCAACGAAGATCTTAAGAATGTTAAGGCCTACAACGGCGCTTATTTAGATTTTTCTAAACCACGCTCAATGCGAGTGCTGGCTTCTGAAACTTATCCTGAGGCTTGTATCGTTAGCCGCCAAACGGGTGAGCGTTTCTGTTTGAAAGAGGGTGAGCGCTCAGGCTACTCATTGCCTGCTTATATCTATGCTCATGAAGTGGATGTGGAAGCGCCACAAGGTTTAGGTGTCATGCTGAGTGATTGGGATAACCTCTCTTATAACCGTTTAGCGGTATTTGGTGGTCATACTCAAAATGAGCAGATGCGAGCAGTCACAGCCTACAATGGCGAAACTCTTGATTTCTCAAAGCCTCGTTCAATGCGTGTTGTTCCTTATGAAGGTGACAGCTCTGCACTCAATATGAAGCTTAAGTGGTCTTGGCAAGGCAGTGCTTTCCAACCTAATTCTAACCAAGTGATGGTTACGCCGGTTGCCGCGCAACTGAATGATGACAATGGCGATGGCAAGATTGATGAAAAAGATGTCGCAGATTTGATCGTAGTGACATTTGAAGGAAACAAATATGCCAATGGCGGTTTAGTGCGTGCTTTAAGTGGTGTGGATGGTTCTGAGTTGTGGAGTTATGCGAATGGTGGTGTGATCGCGGATGCGCGTTATTCTCCTGCCGTAGGCGATCTGGATGGTGACGGAATCGTTGAAATTGTTACAACCAACAATCGCGATCAATTCATCACGATTTTGGATAACCAAGGCAACATCAAAAAACAGATCCCAACCACAGAAAGTGGCTGGCGTATTGTTGGTGATATCACGTTGGCTGATTTAGACCATGATGGCAGCGTCGAAATTCTGGCTGCAGATGGTGTGTATAACTACCACACAGGGCTGATTTTTAACCACCCTTGGGCACCGTCATCGATCAACGTTGATGTCGATGGCGATCAGCAACAAGAAGTCTTTTCAGGTGGTACTCTATTTCAAAATAACGGCGCGATCAATTGGCAATATCATGCCAATGATGCAGTTTGGTTCTCTTCGCTGGTTAACCTAGATAATGATGCTGAGCCAGAGATTATCGCTTCAGTTCCTGCTTCTGCATCAACTGGGCATAACGCACGTTTTGCTGTGCTAGAACACGATGGCACCATTAAGTGGGAAATCAATAATACTGCCAATCCAGGCGGTGGCGTGCAGGCGGTATCTAACTTTTTAGGCAAAGCTCAAGCAGTTGAAACGACTGAGTTCTCAAAAATCTACGGTTATCAACCTAATAGCAATCCTGCTTCTATTGTTTTGGCGGTCGATGGTAAAATCTCTGTTCGTTCAGGATTCGCGATTGATGCGATTGGTGCTTCTGCTTCGACTTTAGTCGGTGGTACGGGAGGCAATCTTAATGCCGCAGTTAACGTCAAAGATATTAAAGCGATTGATCTGACTTGGGGTAAATACTATTGGGGTGGTTATCATTTATTGGCGCTCGATTTTAGAATGAGCAACGGTAGCGTGATTTCTATGGGCTCTAAAAACTATGCTTATTCCAAGCAGACCGAGCGCTTTACTGTACCAGTAGGTAGTCGTATTAAAGGCATTAAAGCTTGGAGCGCTGGTTGGCTGTTGGACGGTGTTCAGTTTGAGTTAGCTACGCTAAATGGTACCAATGATCTGGATGTAAAAGGGATTGTTTACGCGGGTTATGCCGCTGTCGATATGTATAACAGCAAAGGTGAGCGCGTTTGGTCTGTTGCGAACGATGATACTGGCAGCGGCAAAATTGGTGTGTCTGCCTATGACTTTGATAATGATGGTATCGATGAAGTACTCGTGCAAGACCATGCTCGTGTACGTGTGTTAGATGGCAAAACGGGTAAAGAACGTGCTTCGTTAGCGCACTCAACGGCGACACTTTGGGAATATCCTATCGTGGTCGATCTGGAAGGTGACAATAATGCAGAGCTGATTGTTGTTGCTAATGATTTTGATAAAAACTATGTCGTTAACCATGGTGTGTTTGTTTATGAATCGGCGGACAGTGCAAAACCTTGGAAGAATGCGACTCGTATTTGGAACCAGCACGCTTTCCACCTGACCAACATCAATCAAGATGGCACTTTACCTACTTTTGTTGAGCCAAGTTGGTTGAGCCATAATACATACCGTTCGAGTACATTACGTGCAACGGTGGGTGGTGAGTCTCCAATTTTTGGTTACTCAAATACTCAGCAATCGCAACGTGTCGTGACGGCGGATAACCAGATGTATCTGCGTTCTGGTTTTGCGATCGATGCGATCGGCACGACGGCCAATAACTTGGTGGGCGGCCCAGTACAAGGTACTAACGGTGGTGTGCTAAGAGCACCGATTGCTCTTGATCAATTGCAATCCGTGGAAGTTACCTCTGGTCTTTATAACTGGGGTGGTTACCACATAGTGGCGATTAAGTTCACGATGAAGGATGGCTCTAGCGTGTTATTGGGTTCAACCCACTATGCGAGCAACAAAAAAGTTGAAACGTACACTGTGCCGCAAGGTAAACGCATCAAGCAGATTAATGTTTGGACTGGTGGTTGGTTAGTTGAAGGCTTGCAGTTTGTATTCGATTAATTGATATCGTTTTAATTCAATAATTGAAAATCCCTCGAGACAATCGAGGGATTTTTTATTAACCAGATATGGAGTAGGAATTGTTTTGGACGTATACCATTCCTACTTGAAGCTGCGCGGTGTTGGATACATTCGTTTACCTGCAACTTAAAGTCGTTTTTATATATCAGGAATATTTTGAACGAGTGACCAGACTCGGCATTGAATTTGACCAGTGTCCCATCAATAAACACAGCAAGAAATAAAGTGTTGTTGCGGGAGCTTGAAGTGGGAAATCAACACTCATGTGTATCAACATACCAATAATAGCCATCATGGATGATAATCCGATCCCTTTCATCAATCTATTTCTGCGGTTTTTAAACGCATAAAATGCGCGTTGGGCGGCGACTAAGATCATTACACCTAATATCGAAACCATGACAAGGCCTGATTCTAATGTGAATTGGATGTAGTCATTATGAGCATGATCGTAAAACAGTTTTACTTTCCCTTGATTATAGGAAGGAAAAGTGGAGTAGAAAGTACCAGCCCCAAAGCCAGTCAGAGGCCTTTCTTGTATTGCAACTAGGGAATATCTGACAACATCATCTCTTGATTCACTTTCCAAGCTAGTTTCAATAAGACGTTGTTTGACTTTCTCCAATCCAAACCATTGGCTCACGATGAACGTATCAATGATGAATAAACTGATTATAAGCACATAAACACTTTTGGGTTTCGGCTTGTAAAACAATAGCAACAGCACACAACCTACGGTTAGGGCGATAAAGAAAGCCATATTTCCCATTCTTGAGCGTGTTAAGACTAATGCAATCACCATGATCACGAGCCCTAAACGTACAAAGGCTTTATCAGACAGCAACACGGCTAAAAACTGTTTAGTGATATTTCTAAATCCGGTTTTATGTGAGCTATCGAGTTTTGCAATTAATAAGCCAAATCCAATGCAGAGATTCAGCATCAAGAAGTTTGCCAGATGATTATGATAGACAAAGCTTCCGGAGGCTCTATTTCCTAGTGGCAGCTTGAAAATTATCGAATGATCTAGGTTGAGTAGCAAAATCACGCCAGCGTAAAAGCCTTGGCAAATTCCACTGCTAACCATGACTACTGCGAGAAGTTTTAATTTTTTAGGTGTGTCGATAAGGACAAGAGCAATAAGACAAAACTGGAAATAGTGGAGCGATTTGATTGCAGAGACAAAGACTAAACTAGGATCCTGAGTTATACCAAGTTGTGGAATACTTTGGATGAATGACCAGCAAGTGATAAGTGCGATGGGAATGATGACTAATTTTCCCTTTATCAGACAGTTTTTCCAGTGCTCAAAAGAGTAGTTGAATAAACAGGCAATAAGCAGCAATGCAATCCAGATTTCATTGAATGACCATGCTAATGGGCGATTACTACCTAAAGGTATGGGCAGCCAAAATATAAAAATGAGAAATATTGGGAAAATGGATTTTTCTATTAGACGCATACTATTAATATCAATTAAGAAGGGCAGGAATATACCTGCCCTAAACTGGATGAAAGCATCGAATTAAACGATCAGTTTGGTGAAGCGGTACCACCACCACTGCCATTGCCGGTTCCAAGTGTTGTGGTGTTACCTGGCACCGTTGCGACTGGAGGTAAGCCACCAGGTAAAGCCGATGGAGTACCTGCCGCTGTCGGTTCAGTAATGGTCGCTGGGTCAGCGCCACCGGAGATTGCAGCAACAATCACATCGGTTGAGTCCATTAAATCCATTGCAATAACAGCATCAACGATAGCTTGAGCTGACTCTGGTGATTTAGTGACAGCAAGCTGAATGACTTCAGAACGCATCTCTTGAGGTGCATTTTTAACGAGTATCGCAGTCAAAGCTGCGACTTGGTCACTCGATATATGGTCAAATACCGTATTGAAGATATCGAGTGCTAGTTGTGGGTGTAGAGTAGACGCTAGGTCCGCCATTTCTAGTGCCATGCTTGGGCATAGTTTCATTAAAGCTTGCAGAGAAATAATGGCGTCGTCTGCTTGTTCTAGGCTGGCTCTTATTGTGTCTGTGGCCACTTTATGGTTTTTATAAAGTGAACAAGTAATTTCTGTTTCGGCATATAACCTTGAACTAGCCAGCAAAGCTGAAATAGCAATCCAAAATATCCATAGTGATTTTTTCATTGGTAAGTCCTAAAAGCCTACGATTTACTGTTGCGATGATTATAAGTGAAGTAGTACATCCAGTGATATCGTACTTCTGTTAATAAGGGTTCGATTCTCATTCTTAAGGCGTTTTTATGCGCGAGGTTGTCTTAGTTTGGAGCATAAGTTTGAAGATTGAAGTCTGCTAGTAACGTAATAGATTATTGAGGCCATTGTTATACCAAGTAAGCTTGCCCCTAAATCGAGCAAAGAGAATGATCGTGAACTCGATAACATTTGTAAACTTTCATCAATTACGCAACAGGTCGAGACGATAACTATGGCGAGAAAGATGCTCTGTATAGGGGAAAGAGTGGCGGAAATTACTCGGATAAAAACCAAGGTAATGAATAGCGCAAGTGTAAAGTGGAGATAAATATCACCGCCGAGTGACTTTTCCAAAAATATCGGTATCTCAGCATGAATATTCAGTGTTTTTGCCAGTGATAGCGAAGCCGTACCAAGAGAAAGCAAGGCTAACATGAACAAGGCGATAGGCCGGTTTATTGAATAATGTTTTATCATCGATATCACTCTAGCGCTCTCTTGCAGAGACTATTTTTCTCAGTATAACGTTGAGGGTTATAAATAATAGCTGCACAGGTAAATTTTAAGAGACCGTTTGATTTTAGATATTGGTAGGCTTCTCCTCTGCTTTGAGGATGAGCTAATGCTCTTGCGGCGTGATCAATAATGATAGTTCGCTGCGGCGCTGAAAAAATAGACCAATGGTTAAGGCCAATCTGGAAAAGTGTGTTGTTCACTTTGGGTGTAAAAGGCCCATATCTGTCGGCTTGTGCAAAATAGAGATCAATATTTTCCCCTTTCAACTGAGTTTCAATCACCAATAAATCAGCCCATGTGTCTGACCAAGTGGGTCTCAATAATGCACTTTCCAAGTAGGCCTTTTTTGCATTGAGCAAGCGGCTCTCTTTATATACATCATCGCCCAAATAGGCTTCCCACTCATAGACCTTACCCAGTAAATTGTGGTAATGAGGATGGTCGCTGTGGTGTTGTAGGGCCTTTAGTATCATGAGTTTTGTCTCATTCACTTGCTCTAAAGTTACACCATCACTGTGCTTTGTCCAGTAGTCGATATTTCTTTCTGTTGCTAGAGCGTAAATGGACGCCGTCAAAAAATGAAATGCAAAATAGAGAGTCACGAGTGCAGTTAGCCCAATGCTCAAACGCAAAGCATGGGCTAAAAAAGGGTGATTCGCGACCTTCATGGTTATTTTTCTGGGCCGTAATAGGATTGATATTGATGATAACCGCTATAATTAGAGGCTTTTTTGGTGTTCAGTTTGTTCAATATGACGCCATCAATTCTCGCTCCTTGCTGCGTTAAGCGTCCGACCACATCTCTAGCCACTTTAGTACGTGTGTGTGGAGCATTGATCACGAGTATGGTCGAGTCCACGTACTGCGACAGCATAAATGCATCACTAACGGCTAAACATGGAGGTGTATCAATCACAATTCTGCTATAGCGTGTCTTTAGCTCTTCGAGTAGTGAGGCAAACTTAGGCGAGGAGATAAGTTCAAGAGGATTGTCTGTCACGACTCCTGCTGCCAAAACATCAAGCCCTGATTCTTCATCGGTATAGAGACACTCTTCTATGGTATGCGTACCTATGAGCAAGTTGCTCATTCCTGGCTGTGAACCAGAGATGCCAAAACGGTGTGCAACCGACGGTTTTCTCAAATCGCAGTCAATCAGCAGTGTTTTTTCCATTTGTGCCAGTGAAAAAGCCAAATTGATACTCGAGGTTGTTTTTCCTTCCTCAGGTAGTGAAGAAGTAACCATTACCACATGATGATCTTTGTTGGTGTTGGCAAGTAAATAACCAGTCCGAACGGTTCTAATCGCTTCTGTGAGCTCTCGATGTTTCGAATTAAAATAGGTTTTTAGCGTTAGGGGGCCTCGAGTTTTAATTGCCGGTATAATACCGAGCAAGCTTAGTGATAACTGTTTTTCGACCTGTTTTACATCAAGGAATGTATCGTTTACCGCATCAGCAATGAAAGCAACAACACATGCCAAACCAAACGAAGCGACGAACGCTAATAATACAATCAGTTTACGGTTCGGTTTACTTGGGGCGAGGGGCGGATTGGCAAAATCGGTAAAACGAGCAATCGTAGCATTAAAGTCGCTCGATGCACTGGTCTCTTTTTGACGACTTAAAAAGAGATCAAACAGCTCTCGGTTTGTTTGGACTTCGCGCTTTAGCTCTGAATATCGTGCATTTTTTACGGAGAGGCTTTGAAACTCTGATTTGCGTTTCTCAAGTTCCCTGTGTAAAGAACTCTCTGCTTGCTTAGCAGCCTGTAACTCATTGTTGATCCCGTTTAGTAGCTGTTTTAGTTCGGAATTTAAATTGCGTTTAACAGAGGCTAGTTCGGCTTGAGCTGATTTTAGCTTTGGGTGTTTGTCACCATAACGTTTTGATAGTTCCGAGACTTTCTTTTCAGCTTGCACTTCAGCCAATTTGACATCTCGTATCGTCGGGTGGTTAGATATCTCTGGGATAGATGCAAGGGCAGAGAGGTCACCATCTTGACGGCTGTACGTTTGAGCGACCAAATACAGAGTCTCAGCTGCAACGCGTCTGTCTCTCGTTTTATTCAATTGAGAGGTCAGTTCTTCAAGTTCTTGAGATGCTAGGCTTTCAACGCCTTGGATATCAACTAGTCCTTCAGATTTTAAAAATGTTTGTAGTTGAGCTTCTGACTTTTTTAGTTGTTCGCGCAAATCACCCATGCGGTTGTTGAGCCAGCTATTCGCCTTCAGTTCAACTTGAAGTTTGTCTTCGATATGACTATCCATAAAGACGTTACCAATCTCATTGGCAATTTGAGCCGATAATTTAGGGTCTTTACTGGTGTAGAAAATATTCACTAGTTGAGTTTTTCTTATTGGGCTAACTTCTAGCCCACGCTTAAACTTAGCCAGAACCAATCGGCTAGTTCGATAGTTTTGGTCTTCCTGTGATATTTCCGCTGGCTCTTTCTTGAACGATTTTAGAACAGGAAACCATTCCAATACATCGAATTTAAACCCAGTTTTTTGATTATTTTCTACAGTAGGGTCAAATTCTGGGTGGCTGGCAAGGTTAAGGCGTTTAATGACTTCCTCTGCGACTCGGTCTGATTTCAAGATCTCTATTTGAGTCAAATAGTATTCTTGGCTTTTGGTATCTAAACCATAGATGTCTTCAATCGAAACAGCTTTTGCTTGCTTCGATTCGATGATCAGTGAGGCGCGAGCGGTATATTGCGAAGGAATTGATAATGCAATCAATACGGCGATGGCGGTAACCATTGTAGAAAAAAGTAGAATACGCCATTTATAGTTGAGAAGAACATGAAAATACTGACGAATATCAATAACTTCATCTGAGTTCAAGTGATTTTTAATTAAAGAGTTTTCCATACAACTAAGTTACCTAAAAAAAGCTTTCTTCTACGGTGAGAATGTCACCAGGCTGAATTTTATGAAGCAATGTTACTTTTACTGGCTTGGCCTCAGGAGCATCACTTGATGATATATAGATCTTAGTTTTAGAGGCTCGCTCAGTGAATCCACCCGCAATCGTAATGGCTTTGTTTACGGTTAACCCCGGATGATACGGATAACTCCCGGATATTTTCACTTGTCCGTTGATAAAATAGGGACGATATTCGACTATGCTGACAAAAACATTGGGGTTAACCAGATACCCATCGATTAAACCATTGTGGATAGCAGTTTTTACTTCCTCAATCGTTTTTCCTTTCAGTTTAATTCGTCCCAAAAAAGGGTAATCAATGTTACCACTGTCACCCACACGCGTTTCAATAGATAACTCTGGTTCATCATAAACTTGAATCCGAATTTGATCCCCAACGCCTAACTTATAAAAACTCTCATTGGCCAATGTTGACCAGGAAAGACAACTCAATAGAATGACTAAGAAGTACTTCATCGTAAGTTACATCACACCTTCAATAGCAAAGTAATAAACATTTTGATCGTAGCTTAACGAACTGATGCTGGAATCTCTTGATTCAAGTTGGTAGCCGACTTTGAATGTTAGCCAACGACGAAAATCGTAGCTTAATGAAAGTGTTACCTTACTGGTGTCATCGTCGCGAGCAGTGCTGGTGTAATTCTCGCTTAATAGAGAATAATCGACGTTAGAAGAGATGATGTCACTCCAATTGTGTGTCCAATTTGCGTTATACACTTTGGTATCGATTGAATCACCTGTACCGTCAGTATCGGTTGATTTACGATTTGTTTTCAACTGCACTGCAGAGTATGTGCGGATGAGATAAGTGACATCAATATCCCATGAAAAAGAGTCGAAATCTTCTCTAGAAGAGGATTCAAAATCTTTATGTTGCATACCGACCTTGGCATTTCCCTGCAGTTTCCCTGTTGCGTCCCACGAGGTACCAACATATCCCATATAATGGGTGCTGTCTTTGAGAGTTGAGCCTGGGGCTATATCACTATAATGCCTATCATTAACGATAATTTGGAAAACCAACGATGTTTTTGGCAGCGCTTTATAGTATAGAGAGCTGTTGAATCGTAATTCATCCCAATTTTGGTATTGAGTAATATTTTGGTTGTTTTTATAGTCCAAATTGCCCCAACCAAGGTTGGTTTCTATTCGACCTTTGGCGTCTTCACCACCAAAACCGTAACCGAGGTTGACGTTATTGGTGTTGTATTTGTTGTACGACAAATTGAGTGTCGTATCGTTATCACCACGCTGTTCATGAGTTAATGCAAGAGCATAGCTGAAGTCAACTCGATGCTTGGAATTGAGCTCCCAGTCACTGGCTAAATCAAAGAAATGGTCAGTGTAGTTATCTTTGCTAGAGCTGAAAAAATCGCCTCTTTGTAGTCGATAACCTACGCGATGTTTCTGGCCACTTGTCGGCTCTATTGCTAAACCGATACCTGGTTCGAACACTGAATATTGGGAATGTTCGAGATCTTGTGACGCTTTTGCTAAGTTGTCGTTATAACCCGTTGATAAGTTTAAAAACGGTACAATAGCAATCCCTGACTCAGTCATGATTGGGTTAGGTTGCGGTTTTGCTTGTACGGCTGATAACGCAAAAAAAGCCAAACCAAAGGACGCGATTCTATTTAAATTAGTTGTTTTCATATGAGTATGCTTTATCCATTCTAGTAAGCATTCTTGCCTACAAATCCTTTAAATACGGTGAGAAATACGATTTTGATGTCGAACCACAACGACCATCTGTGTATATAGTCCAAATCAAATTGGACACGTTTTTCCATTTTATCTAGCGTATCGGTTTCACCACGCCAGCCATTAATTTGTGCCCAGCCAGTAATTCCTGGTTTTACTTTATGTCTCAGCATGTAGCGGTTAACTATCGTTCGATACTCTTCGTTGTGCGCTACGGCATGAGGGCGAGGGCCGACAATAGACATTCGACCTTGTAGCACATTAATAAACTGTGGTAGCTCATCTAGTGATGTCTTCCGAATAAACGCACCAAAAGGAGTCACTCGGGGATCATTTTTTGTTGCTTGCGTCACTTTATTTCCATTATCCATGGCACGCATGCTTCTGAATTTCCATACTTTGATAGACTTTCCATCCAGCCCATAACGCATTTGTTTGAAAATAATAGGGCCGGGCGAGCTGAGTTTTACGCCTACTGCAACTGCAATGAGGACAGGACTGATTAAAATCAGGATAAGACTACTTAAGACTAAATCTTCAAAACGTTTTAGCCACGTACCTAACCCATTGAACGGTGTGTCAAAAATACTAAAAGCATTAACATCGCCGATGGTATACCAACGTGAATGCAGTAAATTGAAGGTGAAAAAGTCCGGCACAATATAGGTATTTACTGTGCTATCCGAAAAGGCCTCTAGAATCTTGCTGATCCGATGCTGGGCTTGCATTGGTAGTGCTATGTACACACTTTTTACTTGACCGTTTTTGGCAAGTGTTAATGCATCATTAACTTTACCGAGCACTGGAATATCACTTGCGATACGTTCATCACCCCTATCATCGTAAAAGCCCGTCAGTTTAATACCTAACTCAGGGTTATTGATGAGATTTTTCGATAGTTCTAGGCCCTGCGGTGTCATGCCGATAATGACCGCTTTAGTGGTGTGATAACCTTTTTTATGTAGATAGTAAATGACTGTAAATGCGACGAAGCGCCAAAGCAGTAATAAAATAAATGATCCGACAAACCAAAAGCCTAAAATTAAACGTGAGAAATCGCTTCCAGTTTTTGTGAAATAACCAACTAAAGTTAAGCAGCCAACAGTTGAAGCCCAACAAAAAGCAGTGTGTAGAGTTAAAACTCTAAGTTTTGTGGTTCGCCAACCGCTGTATATATCAAGGCTTTCAGCAATAAATGAATAAAAAATAACCCCTAAAAGTCCCACAGATATATAAGACATCGTAACGATATGTGAGTGAAACTTTAGTGTAATATACATTGTGATCAGTATTACTAAGCAATCTATCAGGCGGTAGAAAAATTTACCTTGATAGTTAGAAATACGGATCCTTCCTCTTTCACCCATTGTAGAAGCTCCTAACCGCTCAATTATTAAGGTAACGAATAATAATTATTTTTTAGCAGTGCATTCTCATATTAAGCTCCGACGACTTCAACTGATCAGGTGCATCAAAAATAAGACGCGATGTGTGATATATGGAATGGGTGACTGTATTTTGGGTTTTTCAATTTGAGATGGAGTACGGAGAGTCGGATAAGGTGATGTAATCACTTGCTATTACTGCATTAACTTAATGTGGTCACCTTGTTAGATGACCGTTACATAAGAGCTAGCTAATGTTTAAATAAAAATAATGGAGGGTATTTACGGTGTAAGAATTAAGGCTAAATTTGGTTGTGTTTTTATCTCTTCTTAATCTTATGGATATTGCGACAGCTTAAGGGTAAGTCACGCTATATCGTGTGGGTTTATGATTCATTGCTAACACAAGGTTAAGTGAGACAGCCCCGAGCACAGACAGTGTGGCAATGGAAAACGAAACAAAAAAGGCAGAAGCAGCTAAAATTGAGCAATCTATAACCAACTGACTTTTGCCAACAGGGATCCCAAATTTATCTTGAATAAACAAACACAAGACATTAAAGCCACCCAAGCTGGAACGGTGACGAAAGAGAATTAACATGCCAAGACCCATTAATAATCCCCCGGCAATGGCGCAGTAAATTTCATTGACCATTTCCAAAGAAATTACCAAATAAAGATGGTCTGCAAAAATAGAGACTAATGCGCCGGATAGCGCGCTGTTGATGGCAAAGCGATGACCAAATCGTTTCCAAGCCAAAATGTAAAAAGGGGTGTTAGCCAAAAAATAAATGCTACCAAATGAGGCTGGGACTAACTGGCTGATCAGCAGTGCTAAACCAGCGGTTCCACCTGTCAGTAAATGAGCGGACTGGAGAAAGAAGACGCCTTGTGCGACCAAAAAGGTTCCCGTTAAAATGGCAACCCAATCTTCTTTACGTGTGTGTGTTCGCATCGATAAATAATTTTAATAGCTAAGAATGGCGAGCATAGTAAAGAAAAAGTAATATTTTCGGTAGATAGAGAGTGAAAATTGAGGTAAACCTATGTAATTGCAGCTTTACAAGGTGTAAAGCAGAATGGTTGACATACTAACTCATCATTATCCAACTTACTGTTTAGCATGAGTTACCTCACTATCCATTATGAAAAAACTGCATGATAATTTCTGTAATTTGTTCTTTATGACCCAGATCAAATTATGTAGAATGTGCGCCATATTATGGTGACGAAAACGTTTGCTTTTGGTCGTTGTGTGGTTTTTTTGAAACTTTCAGTAAAATCTGAGTCAGGAGATACAGATGCTTAAGCGTGATATGAACATCGCAGATTACGATGCGGACCTGTTCGCAGCTATTCAAGAAGAGACTCTTCGTCAGGAAGAACACATTGAACTTATCGCTTCGGAAAACTACACAAGTCCACGTGTAATGGAAGCGCAAGGTTCACAGCTCACCAATAAATACGCTGAAGGTTACCCAGGTAAACGCTATTACGGTGGTTGTGAGTTTGTCGATAAAGTAGAAACACTGGCGATTGAACGTGCGTGTGAACTGTTTGGCGCAGACTATGCGAACGTGCAGCCGCATTCTGGCTCACAAGCAAACAACGCGGTTTATATGGCGTTGCTTAACGCAGGTGATACCGTATTAGGAATGAGCTTGGCACACGGTGGTCATTTGACTCACGGTTCTCCTGTCAACTTTTCCGGTAAGCTGTACAACATCATTCCTTATGGCATTGATGCAAAAGGTCAAATTAACTACGAAGAGATGGAAGCATTAGCGGTTGAGCATCAGCCAAAAATGATCATCGGTGGCTTCTCTGCTTATTCACAAGTTTGCGACTGGAAAAGAATGCGTGAAATTGCTGATAAAGTGGGCGCTTACTTGTTTGTTGATATGGCGCATGTAGCTGGTTTGATTGCGGCGGGTGTTTACCCTAACCCAGTTCCTCATGCCCACGTAGTGACGACCACTACCCACAAAACACTGGCAGGTCCTCGTGGTGGCCTTATTCTTTCGAATGCAGGTGAAGACTTATATAAGAAGCTTAACTCAGCCGTATTCCCTGGTGGTCAAGGTGGTCCTTTAATGCACGTTATCGCAGGTAAAGCGGTCGCGTTCAAAGAAGCTCTAGAACCAGAGTTCAAAGAGTATCAAAAACGCGTTGTCGCCAATGCGAAAGCGATGGTGGCCGAGTTTTTGGCTCGTGGTTACAACATTGTTTCAGGTTCCACAGAAAATCACCTGTTCCTTGTCGATTTGATCGATAAAAATATTACAGGTAAAGATGCTGATGCGGCATTGGGTGCGGCTAACATTACAGTGAACAAAAACTCTGTACCGAATGATCCGCGTAGCCCATTTGTGACTTCTGGCATCCGTGTGGGTTCTCCATCAATTACTCGCCGTGGTTTTACTGAAGCTGATGCGAAAGCACTAGCTGGATGGATGTGTGATATTTTGGACAACATGGGTGATGAATCTGTGATTCAAGCAACGAAGGCAAAAGTGTTAGAAATTTGTAAGCGTTTGCCTGTATACGCGTAGTTTTACGCACAATAAAATAAAAGCTCCTAATATTCAGGAGCTTTTTTATTTGGTCATTATTTATTTTATTGAGCGCCAATAAGAAGAAGTGGCCTCTCGCTGTTGAATGTGCTCTGCAGAACTATTTTGCAATGCTGAGCAATGTGCCTGACTTACATTGAAAAGAGTAATATTTAGTGCTCTCGTTAAATTTGCCTAAACCTTCACCATCACAATACTCAATATTAATATTGCGCATAGTATCAAGTGTCTTTTCGCTATTTAAGGCAAACTTAGAGCCGTCAGCGCAGACAATACGAACGCGGCCATCATCACTCACAGAGTAAATGTTGACTTCAGTATTACAAAGCTCAAAGGAGGCTTCACGATAGTTATCTTGCTGAGTATTAGACGCACAACCGGCCATTAAAGTGGCTGTAACAAGTGCTAATGTACTGATCGTTTTCATATTAATAAATCCCTAGCTTTGTTATCTATTTTCTATGTCGTTAGCCTATAGAACATAGAATCAATATTCAAGCTTCAATCATTAACCGAGCAGAGTCTCAAAAACCGATGAGTGAACATCGGCTTGATTGAACTTGTGCTGTGTGGTTATTTCACTTCTAGCCCTTTGGCTTGCATATCCGCATGATAGGAGGAACGTACGAACGGGCCACAGGCGGCGTGAGTAAATCCAAGCTCTAGTGCGATCTCTTTAAGTTCGTCAAATTCAGACGGTGGAACGTAGCGTTCAACTGGCAGGTGATGGCGACTCGGTGCTAAATATTGACCAAGAGTAAGCATTGTGACGTCGTGAGCTCGAAGATCTTTCAATACTTCCACGATCTCTTCTTTTGTTTCACCAAGCCCCATCATGATGCCTGATTTGGTAGGGATACTTGGATGTTGTTGCTTGAATTTCTTCAACAGTTCCAGTGACCATTTATAGTTTGCCCCAGGACGCGCCTTACGATATAGGCGTGGTGCAGTTTCTAAGTTGTGGTTAAACACATCCGGTGGGTTATCTTTCAGTAGTTCAAGGGCGATATCCATTCGGCCACGAAAATCCGGTACTAACGTTTCGATACGGATCTCTGGGTTTAATGCTCGAATTTCACGGTTACAGTCGGCAAAATGTTGGGCACCACCATCACGTAGGTCATCACGGTCAACTGAGGTGATAACCACGTATTTCAACTTCATATCCTTAATGGTTTGCGCCAGTTTTTGTGGTTCGTTTGTCTCTGGGGCATTTGGCCGTCCATGAGCAACGTCACAAAATGGGCACCGTCTTGTGCAGATGGCGCCTAAAATCATAAAGGTGGCGGTTCCGTGGTTAAAGCATTCTGCTAGGTTAGGGCAAGACGCTTCTTCACACACCGAATGGAGATTATTTTTACGCATTGCCGATTTGATCTCTTGGATGCGTTGGCTATCACTCGGCAGCTTAATTTTCATCCACTCGGGCTTACGCAAAACTTCTTTTTGTTCGGCGGCTGGCATATTTTTTACAGGAATTAATGCCATTTTATCAGCGTCGCGGTATTTAACGCCTTTTTCCATTTGGATCGGTTTGCTCATGCTTTTTACCTTTGAAGAGGTGCTTCTGTGCTGAATTCTACTTGCTCGTAAGCCAATATGTTAACGAGTTCTATTATAAGTTGTTTTTCTACGGTTTGTAGTTCTGTCGGGCCGCCCAGTTCACTGACTTGGGCCATTTCTAAACCCTGATAACCACAAGGGTTAATGCGTAGGAAAGGGGAGAGATCCATGTTGACGTTTAGCGCTAAACCATGAAACGAACAACCTTTACGGATCCGTAACCCAAGAGAGCAGATTTTTTTCCCTTTGACATAGACACCAGGGGCATCTGGTCTTGCGGCTGAGTCAATACGGTATGCTTGCAAGGTATTGATCACGATCTGTTCAATTTTGGTCACTAACTCTCTTACACCTAATTTTTTGCGGCGTAAATCGATCAAGAAATAAGCCACTAGTTGGCCTGGACCATGGTAGGTAACTTGGCCGCCTCGGTCACTTTGTACCACTGGAATATCGCCAGTATTGAGAAGATGCTCAGCTTTACCTGCTTGGCCTTGGGTAAAAACTGGTTGATGTTCGACAAGCCAAATCTGATCCGGTGTGCTTTCGGTTCTTGTATCGGTAAATTCATGCATAGCTTCCCATACAGGAAGGTATTCTTGGCGACCCAGACGTTTTACAACAAGCGAATTTAACATCAGCGTGACTCATCTACCGTATAAATAAAGTTTTTGGATTATAAACTTCTTCCAGCGAATGGACTACTAATGAGGACGATAAATTTGTCCTTAGTGTGATGGGGTATATGCTAGCTATATGATTTATATTAAAAAAGCAGCCTAAGCTGCTTTCAAAAAAAATTGAATAAATCAAAAAATGAGAGGCTAGGCATCTCAATCACGGTTTTTGGGCTACAGAACCATACGTACGATATCGATCTCGCCTAGCTCTTTGTACAGTATTTCAACTTGCTCGATAGAGGTGGCGGTAATGTTAATCGATAAGGAGTGATAAGTCCCTTTTGCACTGGGTTTAACTCGTGGGCTGTAATCACCTGGAGCGTGACGTTGGATAACTTCAAGAACCTTCTCTGGAAGTTCGGGCTTTGCGTGGCCCATCACCTTGTAGGTAAATGAACAAGGAAACTCGAGTAAGTCTTTGAGTTTTGCATCAGAGTTGATAGTCAGCATAATGGAAACTCCCGTTGATAATTCGATTAGCGGTGGCGAATACTACAGCGAATGTTGATGGAACTCAATAATCACAAAGCCGCGGTAAGGCGGCTTTGTTTTATCTTCTACAAGGGATATCAGAATAACCCTTTGAAAAGCAATATAATGTAGTCCCAAAGACGGCTAAATATGCTGCCTTCATCAACATTTTCTAATGCCAAAAGAGGGTATTCAGCCACGTCTTTGCCATCAAGCTGGTAGTAAAGCTTACCGACCACATCACCTTGGCTTATTGGCGCTCTGAGCTCTTTTTCAAGAACAAAGCTTGCGCTGAGATCCTTCGCTTGACCGCGAGGGAGTGTAACGTAAGTATCTTCATTGACACCAAGCGCCACTTTATCTTTGTCACCCATCCAGATTTTTTCTTCGACGAATGTTTCACCTGCTTTGTGTGGCGCAACGGTTTCGAAGAATCTAAAGCCATAGCTCAGAAGTTTTTTGCTTTCTGATTTACGAGCATTTTCATCTTTGGTTCCCATAACCACAGCAACGAGGCGCATTTTCCCTTCCGTTGCAGAGCTAACTAAACTGTACCCAGCATTACTCGTATGACCGGTTTTAATACCATCTACGTTCATACTTTTATCCCACAGCAAACCATTTCGGTTGTACTGGGTAATCCCGTTATAGGTATATTTCTGCTCTGAATAAATACGGTACTCGTTTGGTACATCACGAATCAACGCTTGACCTAGTAGCGCCATGTCATATGGAGTTGAATAGAGATTTGGGTTATCTAGACCGTGTACGTTAGCAAAGTGCGTATTGCTCATTTTTAGTGAACTTGCCCACGCATTCATTAGGTCAACAAAAGCGTCTTCTGAGCCAGCAATGTGTTCAGCCATCGCCACGCAAGCGTCATTACCAGACTGAATGATGATACCTTTGTTCAGTTCTTCTACGGTAACTGTAGTGCCGACTTCAATAAACATTTTAGACGAGTCAGGGAAGTTTTTAGCCCACGCATTTTTACTGACCACCACTTTATCTTGTGGAGAGATATTGCCACGTTTAAGTTCTTGGCCAATCACGTAGCTGGTCATCATTTTCGTCAAACTTGCAGGTGAAAGTTTGGTGTTCATCTCTTTTTCTGCCAGCACTTTACCTGAATGGTAGTCCATCAACACATAGCCTTTAGCGGCAATTTGAGGAGCATCAGGTATCACGATAGGCGCAGAAAATACTGAGCTAGTAAAGGTTGCAGAAAGCGCAATAGAAGACGCTAGAATCGGTTTTAAGAATGTGTGTTTTTTCATGAGGAATGCAAATTATCTTATTAACTGTCCATATCTTAACAGAAACGACCTATCAAACCAGAGCTTGAATCAAGATCACTGGATTTGATAAGTCACTGAGTGACGGGTTGCGCTTTGATGAAGGCGGTCTCGTAACCGAGCAATTTAACTTTTTCTAGCGTTTGTTGAGTCAGGGCATCGTCATTAAATGGCCCTAAAAATACGCGATGACTGCCATTCACACTGTCTACAAAGCTTTCAACCGTCAATGTTTGACTCAATTGTTCGGATAAAGTTCGTATTCTTTGCTCTGATTTTGCAGAGGCAACTTGGATGAGATATTGAGCCTTCTTTTTCTGTGGTGACGTCGTGATGGGTTTATCGATGGTGATGACTTCGATAGCCACATTCGCAGTCCCGGTTTGAACGACACCCAATTTGTAAGCGGCAGCGTAACTTAAATCAATAATTCGTCCCTCATGAAAGGGACCGCGATCGTTTACCCGAACGATCGCAGTTTTTTTGTTATCTAAATTCGTTACTTTAACGTAGCTGGGTAACGGCAACGTTTTATGGGCGGCCGTCATCGAATACATGTCGTAGATTTCACCGTTGGATGTCAGATGTCCATGAAACTTTTTTCCATACCACGAGGCTTGGCCTTTCTCTGTAAATCCTTTGGCCTCTTTGACAATGGTGTAGTTTATGCCTCTCAAAGTGTAATTCTTGTTGCCGCCCAAACTATAGGGTTCGTATTGCGGATGTGCATCTTCAATATGCTCAACCGAGAGTGGCGTGTTAGGGGCCACGTCGTCTGTTATTGAATAGCGGCCTGAAGAGCTACAACCGATGAGAAATAGACTCGTTAATATAAAGATAAATAGGGAGTTTCTCATGCTTAGGTTGCCTTAGAAAATGCTTTTCGGTGAGTGTGGATAGACATCAGTATGCCAAAGCCAGCCATGAGAGTGACCATGGATGTGCCACCATAGCTGATGAGAGCCAAGGGAACACCAACCACGGGTAAAATACCACTGACCATACCTATATTTACAAAAACGTAAACAAAGAAGCTGAGTACAATACTTCCTGCCATCATTCGGCCGAAAGCCGTTTGTGCGTTGCTCGCGAGGTATAGACCACGTCCGATGATAAAAAGATAAATAGCGAGTAAACACAAGATGCCAATCATGCCCCACTCTTCAGCAATGACGGCAAAAATGAAGTCGGTGTGCCGCTCAGGTAAGAATTCAAGTTGCGACTGTGTGCCGTGTAGCCATCCTTTTCCTGACAACCCTCCAGACCCAATGGCTATTTTACTCTGAATGATATGATAACCTGCACCGAGTGGATCGGATTCCGGATTGAAAAGTGTTCTGACTCGGGTTTTTTGATATTCACGCATCAGAAAGAACCAAAGCACAGGTATGAAGCCACCCAAAGCCACGGCGGCAGAAAAAATGATTCGCCAGCTTATTCCAGATAAGAAAATGACAAAAATACCGGAGGCTGCAATCAATATTGAAGTGCCAAGATCGGGCTGCTTCGCGATTAGCACGGTAGGGATAAACACCATTAACAGCGAAACGACTAGGGTTTTAAAGGTGGGTGGAAGAGAACGTTTCCCTATGTAGCGAGCGACCATGAGAGGCACTGCGAGTTTAAGCAATTCTGAGGGCTGAAAACGAACAAAGCCTAAATTTAACCAGCGCTGAGCTCCCTTGGACGATTCGCCAAAAAACAGCACGCCGAGCAACAACAGTACGCCACAGAAAAACATAAAGGGTGCAAGAGACTCATAAGTTCTTGGGGAAATTTGAGCAAGAAAGATCATCACACCGAGAGCCAGTAACATGCGCATGGCTTGGCGATCCATCATAGTTAAGCTCTGACCGCTGGCGCTGTACATCACGACCAGTCCAAACCCCATCAATAACAAAATACCCAGCAGTAATGGCAAGTCGATGTGCAAGCGCTCAAAAAGCGCTCGATTTTGTCCTGTTGAAGGATCCAGTTCCATTATTTTTCAGCCTCTTTACCTAGAATGGCGCGGTCAAATATTTTCCTAACAACGGGTCCACCATTGCCAGAACCTCCCCCTGCGTTTTCGAGTACCAGAGTGACAATAAGCTGCGGGTCATCTACAGGCGCAAAGCCTGTGAATAGGGCATGGTCACGAAGGTGTTCGGCTAATTCATCGGCCTTATACACTTGGTTTTCTGCCAAGCCAAACACTTGCGCAGTTCCAGATTTTCCAGCGCTGACATATTTCATATTGGTAAATGAGCGCCGTGCGGTTCCTTTTTTACCGTGGTTTACAAGACGCATGCCATTGATTGCGATGTCCCAATAGCGTTTCGGCACCCCTTCGATCGGTGGCGAAGTTTCTAATTCTGAAAGCTCTTGCCTGCTAAACTCTTCACCATTTTTGAGCGTCGAACGCAATAAATGCGGCGCAATCACTTTGCCGTGATTAACCAGCACGGAAGTCGCTTTGGCAATTTGCATCGGTGTTGATGTCCAATACCCTTGGCCAATGCCGACCGGAATCGTATCACCTTGATACCAAGGGGTTCGGTGACGTGCCATTTTCCATTCACGCGTTGGCATGTTCGCTTTGCCTTCTTCATAAATGTCTAAACCTGTATAGTCACCAAAGCCAAATTTCATCATCCAACTAGAGAGACGATCAATACCCAAGTCGTAGGCGATTTGGTAAAAGAAAGTATCGACAGACTCTTCGAGCGCCTTATTAATGTCCACTCGACCATGCCCCCAGCGCAACCAGTCTCGGAAGGGCCGCGTTTTGGAGTTTGGTATCACCCAATAACCAGGATCATTACGTGTTGTTGTTGGGGTTATAACCCCTTCTTGAAGTGCAGCGACGGCAATAAAAGGTTTAATCGTTGAGCCGGGAGGGTAAATACCAAGTGTCGCTCGATTGACTAACGGGCGGTCTGGGTCATTGAGAAGTTCGTTGTAGGCGGCGCTAGAAATACCATGTACGAATGGGTTTGGATCGTAGCTTGGACTTGATGCCATGGTAAGGACACCGTTATCTTTTGGATCGAGCACTACAATTGAACCTCGACGGCCATCCAACAACTTGTGCACATAAAGCTGCAGATCAATGTCCAAGCTTAATACAATGTCTTTCCCTGCCACGGGAGGGACGTATTTTAAGGTGCGAATGATGCGTCCTCGGCTATTGACCTCAACTTCTTGGTAGCCAGCCGTGCCGTGCAGCACATCCTCATAAAAGCGTTCAATCCCCAGTTTGCCAATATCACGAGTGGCTTGGTAATTGGCTGAGCGCTCTTCGCGTTCTAGACGTTCCATATCTCGGTCATTGATTCTGGATACATAACCGATAACATGAGTGAGAGCTTCACCATAGGGGTAGTAGCGCTTTAAGCTTGCGCTTACTGATACACCGGGAAACTTGTGCTGATTGACCGAAAAAATAGCCACTTCTTCCGGTGTTAACTGTGTCAAAAGCGGCACTGAATTAAACCGGCGTGTCTGACGACGCTCTTTTTCAAAGGTGGCAATTTTTTCTGGTGAGATGGTCAGGTATTGCTGTAAGCGCGTGATCGTATCATCCATATCGCGCACTTGCTCAGGTGTGATCTCTAAGTTGAATACTGGGCGGTTTTCCGCTAGTAGCACACCATTGCGGTCATAAATTAACCCTCGATTAGGCGCAATCGGGACGATTTTGATTCGGTTATCGTTGGATCGCGTTTTGTAATCTTGATATTGGTTAATTTGAATATGGTACAAATTGGTAAGCAGAACGCCCACCAGCATGATGATCGCAATAAAAGAGACAATTGCTCGGTTGCGAAACAGCCGAGCTTCTGATTGGTAGTCACGAATTTGGCTACGCTTACGTAACATGAATAGTTATTCTCGGTGATAAGGGTGATTAGCCGTAATACTCCAAGCGCGGTACAAACTCTCTGCCATGACCACTCGAACCAAAGGGTGAGGAAGTGTCAACGGCGAAAGCGACCAGCTCTGCTCTGCGGCGGCTTTGCATGCAGGAGAAAGCCCTTCAGGGCCACCAATTAAAATTGATACATCACGGGCATCGAGCTTCCAACTTTCAAGTTGTTCCGCCAGTTGTTCGGTATCCCAACGCTTACCTGGAATATCGAGAGTAACAATTCGATTGCTTTTTGGCACGGCCGCGAGCATAGCTTCGCCTTCTTTTTGCAAAATTCTTGCAATATCCGCATTTTTGCCACGTTTGCCCGCTTGTATCTCCACTAATTCAAGCGGCATATCGTGTGGAAAACGTCGGCGGTACTCTTGAAAGCCTTCTTCTACCCATTTCGGCATTTTGGTACCAACGGCAATCAACTGAATTTTCAAAACTTAACTCCAAAGTTTTTCAAGCTGGTACAGATCACGGTGCTCTTCTTGCATAACATGCAACATGCTGCTGCCCATGTCTAGCACGACCCATTCACCTTCACTTTCGCCATCCATACCCAGTGGTTCCATGCCCACTTTTTTGACTTCAGTTGCGACATGTTCGGCAATCGAGGCTACATGTCGTTTTGATGTGCCTGTGCAAATGATCATGTAATCGGTGATGCTAGATTTTCCCTTAACATCTAAGGTTTTGATATCAATGGCTTTCATATCGTCGGCTTTATCGGCAAGAAAGTCTTTCAATTCGTGGTGTTGCAAGCGTCATCTCCTTTAAAAATTGGTCTGGTTACTGACAAAATGTCGCGGAGTATAACACGCCTTCAAGCCAACTTTGATACAACGGACTGTGGCAAGCAAAATTCAACACTGATTTGCTGCAATATTGGCCAAGTTGAGGTTTCATACTGAGTTTTAGTTACTCTTTCGGCTTGGGTGAGTAATGCAATCAGCTGTTTGAGTTTATCTCTCGATAGTCTTTTTAAGCTTGCCGCGTACCAAGGTCGCTTGGATTGCCAAATTCGGTACTTATCAAAGATTGAGCCAATCGGCATCTGGGTTAAATCTTGATGCATTTGCAGCAGCAGTAGCAGCTCTTTTTGTAGGCTACGTATCAGAATCACAGGCTCAGTGCCTTCAGTAATGAGCTGGCGTAAAATACGTTGTGACCGATTCGCTTGCCCTTCGAGCAGCGCATCGACCCAGTGAAAGACAGTGAAGTGGTTATGTCGGCTTAATGACTCTTCTAAGCGGATCAGCGTCAGTAAGCCATCTGGATAGAGTAGCGCGAGTTTTTCTAAGCTTTGAGATAGTGCGAACAGATTGCCTTCATGCCATTGCGCCAGCATCTGCACTGCTTCTTGATCAGGTTTTAGCCCCAATGCGCGGCAGCGCATCATGACAAATTGTGGCAGTTTGCTGATGTCCGGGGTTAAGCAACTCACCCAACATCCTAGGCTTGAGAGTGTCTTAAACCATTTAGTGCTTTCTTGTGCTTTGGTCAATTTCTCACCGATGATCACAAGTAGTACGTCAGGATGAAGCGATTGACCTAGGGCGACGAGCTCTTTTGCTGTTGCTGCATTTGCACCCGTTTCAGGTAATTCAATTTCAATGATTTTTTTGCTGGAAAATAAACTTAAAGCTTGGCAGCAGTCATAGACTTGATCCCAGTTTAAATGGGCATCGGCACTGAAACGATGGCGTTCTTCAAATCCTTGTTCTAATGCTTTTTTCTCTATCGCCACGCGTGATTCTTGCAGCAATAGCGGTTCGTTGCCAAACAGTAAGTAAAGCCCCATCAAGGGCTTGTTTAAGTGATCGGCCAGCTTGTCAGCAAATATTCTCATTACTCGCCTTTAGTTTGTCGCAGGAGCCGTGAATTGTGACGGTTCACTTTCCACGGTGTTTATCTCATAGGCCTGCTGGTCTGTTTGCTGCTGTTCATTTTCTTGTTGTTCAAGTTGATGTTCATTCGCTGCAATATCGGCTTTTAGACGTGCCATTTGGCGTAGAATTTGAGTTGCAGCTAGTTTACGCATCTCATCTTCAATCATGTCTCGCTCTACCGATTTGGCGAGAGCGGTTAATGGGTTATCAAGATAGCTACGAGTCACACTGGTTGAAAACGTTTTTATCCCCACTTCAGGTAGGGTGACGCTATAGGAGGCGTTGAACGTCAATTCCAATTCAGCAGCACGAGTATTTTGATAAAGCGAAAGCGTCCGTTCACCAACACTCTCGTTTATTAGATAGATGTTTGGCACCGTCTCTGAGGGGGAAACAATCTCAATGTCACTCATTCGTAATTGATTTTTTACCATACGAGTGAAGGTACTGTATTGGTCGTAGCTGGTGACAGAGACTCGATTGAGTTCTTCAGGAACGGAGTAATCGCCACGAAGATGAAAGCCGCAAGCTGAGAGTAGGCTGCTCATAATAACAATTAACGATAATTTCAGAGAGTAAGACGAAATTTGGCGCATTGGGGTTAAGTTCTCATATATTTAGGTGACTTATCTTAGCGCTCTATAGCTCTGTGGGTAAGAACGCTAAGATAAATCAACAGGGCAGCGAGCTACCCTGTTGATAAACCAGTTATTACGACATTAGGCTGCGATATTAGTTCGCAACGATGTTCAGTAACTTACCTGGTACATAGATAACTTTACGAACGGTTAAGCCATCCGTAAATTTCATGACGTTTTCGTCTGCTAAACCGAGTGCTTCAACCTGATCTTTACTTGCATCAGCGGCTACGGTCAGCTTACCACGAAGTTTTCCGTTAACTTGTAGGACGATCAGTTTTTCATCTTCCACTAGGGCGGATTCGTCGTAGGTCGGCCACACGGTATTATCTACATCACTCTCACCCAGTGCATTCCACAGTTCAAAGCTGATATGAGGAGTGATTGGGTAAAGCATGCTGACAACCGCTTTTAAAGCCTCGTCGAGAATGGCCCGATCTTGCACGGATTCTTGTGACGCTTTAGTGAGTTTATTCATCAACTCCATAATCGCAGCAATGGCGGTATTGAACGTCTGGCGGCGTGCAATATCGTCAGTCACTTTGGCGATGGTTTTATGCACATCACGACGCAGCGCTTTTTGTTCACCAGTAAGAGAGGCGCTATCTACCGCTTCAGCCACACCTTTAGCGCTATGTTCTGCAACCAGTTTCCAGACGCGTTTTAGGAAGCGGTTAGCACCTTCTACACCAGACTCTTGCCATTCAAGCGTCATGTCAGCCGGAGAGGCAAACATCATGAATAGACGAACCGTATCTGCGCCATACTTATCAACCATCTCTTGCGGGTCGATACCGTTGTTTTTCGACTTAGACATTTTGATCATGCCTGAGTGCTCAACGTTGCGGCCTTGGTTGTCTACGGCTTGAGTGATGCGACCTTTACCGTCGCGTTCCACTTTTACGTCAGTTGGCGCTACCCACTCTTTGGTGCCTTTCTCGTTCGTGTGGTAGAACGCATCTGCCAATACCATGCCTTGGCAAAGTAGTTGCTTGAAAGGTTCATCTGAAGTGACATAGCCTGCATCACGCAATAGCTTATGGAAGAAGCGTGAGTAGAGCAGGTGCATACAAGCATGCTCAATACCACCGATGTATTGGTCTACTGGTAACCAGTAGTTTGCCTTCGCTGGGTCTAAAATATCGTCCGCTTGTGGTGAACAGTAACGAGCGTAATACCAAGACGACTCCATAAACGTATCGAAGGTATCGGTTTCACGTAGTGCAGGCTCGCCATTAAAGGTGGTTTTGGCCCACTCTTTGTCGGCTTTGATTGGGCTAGTTACACCATCCATCACAACATCTTCTGGTAGAATGACGGGCAGTTGATCAATTGGCACTGGGTGAACTTGGCCATCTTCAGTGGTCACCATAGGAATCGGCGCGCCCCAGTAACGTTGGCGAGAAACCCCCCAGTCACGTAGACGGAAATTAACGGTTTTCTTGCCTTTACCTTCAGCCTCCAGCTTGGCTGCAATAGCATCAAATGCTGCTTGGAAGGCTAAACCATCAAATTCGCCAGAACCAAACAGGACTCCTTTTTCAGTGTACGCAGCGCTAGACACATCGACTTCAGAGCCATCTTCTGGTTTGATGACTGGAATGATGTCTAGGCCATATTTGGTGGCGAACTCAAAATCACGTTGGTCATGAGCAGGTACGGCCATCACCGCGCCTGTACCGTAATCCATCAGCACAAAGTTGGCGATATAAATAGGCACTTCACGACCATTTAAAGGATGAATGGCCGTTAAGCCTGTATCCATGCCTTTCTTTTCCATGGTCGCCAGTTCAGCTTCTGCAACTTTAGTGTTCTTACATTCGTCAATAAAAGAAGCTAAAGCAGGGTTATTTTGCGCTGCAATGGTCGCTAATGGATGACCAGCCGCAATGCCCACATAAGTGACACCCATCAAGGTATCAGGGCGAGTGGTATAGACGTCGAGATCTGAATGACCGTTGACACCAAACTTGAGCTCTACGCCTTCTGAGCGACCAATCCAGTTACGCTGCATGGTTTTGACCATTTCAGGCCAACCTTCTAAGTTCTCTAAATCGTCCAACAGTTCTTGTGCGTACGCGGTGATCTTAATAAACCATTGTGGGATCTCTTTTTGTTCTACTGGTGTATCACAACGCCAGCAGCAGCCATCTTCAACTTGCTCGTTAGCGAGAACGGTTTGGTCGTTTGGACACCAGTTAACGGAAGAGGTTTTCTTGTAGACTAAGCCTTTTTGATACAGCTTCGTGAAGAACTCTTGTTCCCAGCGGTAATATTCTGGCGTGCAAGTGGCGAATTCACGGCTCCAATCGTAGCCAAAACCCAGCAGTTTTAACTGGTTTTTCATGTACTGAATGTTTTCGTAGGTCCAAGGCGCTGGTGCCGTTTTGTTTTTTACAGCCGCATTTTCAGCGGGTAGGCCAAATGCGTCCCAACCAATGGGTTGCATGACGTTCTTGCCTTGCAGACGTTGAAAACGAGAGACTACATCACCGATAGTATAGTTACGCACGTGACCCATGTGCAGTCGGCCACTTGGGTATGGGAACATAGAAAGACAGTAGAATTTTTCTTTATTTGGGTCTTCACTTACAACAAAGGTCTTGTTGTCATCCCAGTGCTGTTGAACTTTTTGTTCAATATCTTGCGGGTTATATTGCTCTTGCATCGATGATATCCGGTTATCTTGGAATTTGTGAGTTCGGTTAGAACAGAGTCTAATAGATCGACATAGAATACCTAAAGCAGGGGTACACAACAATAGCCAATCTGGTTTGATGGAGGTGGGTGATGCCAAAACGTAAAACAAGTTACGAAGAGATTGTGGATGACGTGATTGAAACGCTCAAACATAGTCCTGATGAAATGTCCCAAGTTTTGCAAACATCAGGTAAGGTTGTTGATGCTGCCAATAATCTCACCAAAGATGAATTAGCGCTTATTTCTGCCTATGTAAAAGCGGATCTCAAAGAATTCGCGGATAGTTTTGAAGAGAGCAGAAGCAGCCCATTTTCATTGATGATTACCAATTCAATTTGGCAGGGGCTTTTTGAAATCACCGATAAAACAAAAGTGGAATGGGTGGAATTGTTTCAAGATTTAGAAAGACAAGGTTTGTACCAGGCGGGGGAGATGATAGGCCTTGGAATGTTAGTGTGTGACCATTGTGGGCATAAAACCCAGTATAATCATCCAACTGAAATTATGCCTTGTATTCAATGTGGGCAAACGGCTTTTACTCGTCAGCCATTAAAACCTTAAGTGTTGCTGATAGAAAACCTCAAAAAGGCGCTGAAATGCGCCTTTTTGAGGTTAAGAATGAGGTGAGTGACGTCTTGTCCATCCGACGATCAAACTGAGTAACACCCAGACGTAGAGCGGCCAAGTGCCGACAGCGTGATACGGCGTCTCTCCTTTGGTCGACGTGATGGTTGCTTTCAATACGGCTGTTTCAAATTGTGGGATCTGCTGCGTTATTTTACCTTTGTGATCCGTCACGGCGGTGACACCATTGTTGGTTGAACGAATGAGCGGTTTACCCAGCTCTAAAGCTCTCATCCGAGCAATCTCCATATGTTGCAATGGGCCATTTGAATGCCCAAACCACGCATCGTTAGAGAGGGTTAAGATAAAATCTGTTTCATCAGTGACATTCGCTCTGACTTGTTCATTGAAGATGATTTCATAGCACAGTGCCGCGGCTAGGTGTCTCCCCTTGGCAATCAGATTCGGTTGAATATAGTCACCACGGCTAAATGAAGACATCGGCAAGTTGAAAAAGGGTGCGATGGGCCTGAGCCAATCTTCAAATGGCACAAACTCACCAAATGGCAATAAATGATGCTTATGGTAGCGAGCGTCAGAGTTATAACGGTAGTCGCCATAAGGGTTGGTGCCAAGTACCAGAATGCTGTTGTAAAAGGATCGCTCTGGGCTTTGGTTGAGCACGCCTGTGACAATTGCACTGTCGTTCATTTTTGCCGCAGAATCTAAGTTACTCAAATAGGAAGGGATCTCGAATTCAAATGCGGGAATCGCCGCTTCTGGCCATACGATAATATCTGCGTCCCAGTTTTCTCGACTGAGATCGGTGTAGGCCATAATGGTTGGCCAGCGCTGATTGGGAAGCCATTTTTCCGCTTGCTTAATATTACCTTGAATCAGTGCGACGCGAGTTTGTGTGCTGGGATCGAGAGTGACCCAATCGAAATTGCGTAGTCCAAACCCCGTCGCCAATATGGTCAGAGGAATGAGCACGAGTATCCAAGAGCGCTTAAGCCACGTCATTGCTAGAGCGCTAGAACAGAGGAGCGTGAAGAAGGTGACCAGCTCAACGCCTCCCAGTGGTGCGAAACTGGCAAGCGGGCTATCAATTTGACTATAACCAAGCCATAACCAAGGAAAGCCGGTCATTACCCAGCCTCGAAGCCAATCGGTAATTAGCCAAAGCGCAGGGGTGGCTAATAAAAAATGGCTGATAGTGTTACGGCGGAAAAAACGGTTGAGTAAGCCAGTGAAAAGCCCAGAATAAAGGGCTAAATAACCGACCAGTAATGACATCAGGAACAGGCTGGCAATTTTGGGCATACCACCAAAGGTATCAATACTGACGTGCACCCAACTGATGCCAAAAGCAAAAAAACCTAAGCCCCAGCAGTATCCGATCCATGCTGCTTTTTTAGCTGGTTGCTGATTAATGAGCAACAATAGCAACATGGGGGTGAGTATGGCCAGCGGCCAAAACTGATAAGGAGCAAAAGCGAGTGGGGTTAATGCGCC
>NZ_CAWMCN010000105.1:0-42968 GCF_963865925.1 Vibrio sp. ZOR0018
GTCGCTCTCGTCTTCCTTTTCTTCTAGAGAAGGCTCACTAATTGAAGCAAGTGCATCTTCTTCACTAAATTCAGGTAAGGCTTGCTCGTCAATCGCTTCACAACTTTCTTGAGCAACAGGCTCTGACGCTGCTTCTTGAGGCTCGGCTATCGCATCCACCAGCGCGTCTTCTTCTGTGTACTCTGGCAGCTCAAGATCCGTAAGGTCGCTCTCGTCTTCTTTTTCTTCTAGAGGAGGCTCGTTGATTGAAGCAAGTGCATCTTCTTCACTAAATTCAGGTAAGGCTTGCTCGTCAATCGCTTCAAAACTTTCTTGAGCAACAGGCTCTGACGCCGCTTCTTGAGGCTCAGCTATCGCATCCGCTAGCGCGTCTTCTTCTGTGTACTCTGGCAGCTCAAGATCCGTAAGGTCGCTCTCGTCTTCCTTTTCTTCTTCTAGAGGAGGCTCGTTAATTGAAGCAAGTGCATCTTCTTCACTGAATTCAGGCAAGGCTTGCTCGTCAATCGCTTCAAAACTTTCTTGAGCAACAGGCTCTGACGCCGCCTCTTGAGGCTCGGCTATCGCATCCGCCAGCGCGTCTTCTTCTGACGGCTCTGGCAGTTGGACTTCGGAAAGCTCGCTCTGTGACTGTTCTTCTAGCGATGGCTCATTAAAGGAAGCAAGGAGATCTTCTTCTTCGAACTCCACTAACTTGTCATCGTGGAGATCATCAACATGGTCCTTTGCCGATGATTCTGCTGAATTGGTTTGAAGCGGCTCAACATCAGCTTGGCTTGGTTCTTCGTCTTCTAGTTCACCAATGTCCCAGTCTTCATCTTGTGGAACTCCAAATTCGTTAGGGCTGACTTCTGGTTTGCTAACCTGTGCGGGTTCTATTTTTTCCGGGGATGTCGAGCTGCCTAGAGGTTGCTCCTCATTCGGCTTCAGATCCGGATAACTTGCCCCTTCAATTTCTGGGTTAAAATCAAATGAGTCGTCGATAAATTCTTCATCGATGTCGCCATCAACCACTCCCATCTGTTCATCATCCAGTAGAGGATCTTTTTCAGGAGCGGCACTTAGCAGATCGTCAATGAAGATGTCGCTGTTAAACTCGGAATCTTCAACGCTATCGTTTTCATTATCCAACAACTCGCTATTTTTCTGTTCGGTCTCTTCGATATTCTGAGCATGCTGCTCGATTTCCAGCAACTCTTCAAATAATGCCGTACCATCTTCTTCAGCGAGACTATCCTTATCTTCAGCACCTTCTTGCTCTTGGTCTGCCTTTTCAAACTCAAGTGATTCAGAACCATTGTCAGTAAATAGTTCGTCCAATAGCTCTGTACTATTCTCATCCAGCTCGGTTTCAATGTCGGATTCCGTAGCTTCTTCACCCAATAACTCATACAGAGTTTGATCACCAGTGAAGTCAACATCATCAATATCTTCTTCGCTCGAAGCGATGTCTTTATCGGGCTGCACAAGTTCTTCAAGTAAGTCGGTGCTTTCCGATAAGTCTGTCTCGCTCTCTTTATCATCACCGAGTAGCTCATCGAGCAGTTCGACACTGTCGCTATCAATTGCTAGGACGTCTTCATCTTGCTCTTCTAATAATTCATCCAACAGCGCTGTTTCAGTGGAGGAATCAGTTTCTATTGAGGTGAGGTCAGATTGCGCTTCAATCGTTGCGAATAGATCATCAAGTTCACTATCCGACGCTAGCTCTGCTTCTTTTAAATCGAAGTTACCGCCGGTTTTTGCTAGCTCGGGCTCTTCTGAATCCAAGTTGAAATCATCTTCGGACTCATCCAATAATGAATCAAAGTCAAAACTATCATGATGATCGTCATCACTATTGGCGGCAAACAAATCGTCAAGTAGCGATTGATCTAAAGTATCGCTTCCGAGATCTTCAGCTTTCTCATCTCCAGCCAATAACGCGTCAATGTCGTCTTCAGAGATGGAATCATCATCATCGGATAAATCAAATTCTGTTTCGCCGTCATCTTCATCTAATAACGCTTCGTCTAAAGCTCGCGCCATCTCATCGAGACCGACAGCTTTTTCGTCAGCACCAACACTGATGCCGTTACTGCTAGCGGTCAAATCTTCTAAATCCGCAGCAAGATCACCATCATCGCCGATACTCGCAAATGGGTCTTCGCCATCTTCACCTTCGAGGTTGAAGTCTAAATCTGTATCGTCTAAATCGGCAAAAATGTCCGATTCTTGCTCAGCATTGTCATCGATTTCATCATCCAGTGAGATGTCATCACCAAATAACTTCTCACTATCATCAGACTCACCAAACAAGTCATCATCCAGCATTAAATCATCGTCAATATCTTCAAGGCTGCCAGCAGCCATTGGCGTTATGGGCTCTTGATTACCTTGAGTGACAACAGGCTGCTCCGTTGGCTTGGATCGGCGGCCAAGCAACATCACAACCAGTAAACCAATTAACAGACCAGGAATAAGGGCGAGAGCGGCGACCAGCCAAGAGTTGGAAAGCAGTTGATCAAGTGCACTTGGTGCAAGCTTTTGCGCCTCTAATGCTTTTCTACGTTCTTCATCAAGTAGCTTTTCAACTTCAGAGCGAATGCGGTTTTCGTCACCGAGTTCTCCTTTGAGTGCATCGACTTCAGATTGAACATCTGCCAGCATCAAACGTAACTTATGATTTTTCTCTTCAAGCGCCAGTAATTCAGTATCAGATTTCGCAACTTGTGTGCCAATATCTTTTAGTACAGGTTCACTCTTCGTCTTTTCAACAACTGGTTGAGCGGCAGTAGAGGCAATTGTTTTTTCAGGCAAAGCTGTAGAAGCAGCAGTAACAGGCGCTGTTGGCTGCGCCGTATTAGCATTCAATTTGGCTTGATGCGCGGCCATGATATTGACCGCTTCTTGGGTGAGCGCACTATTTACCTGTGCCAATGATGGAACACGTAAGTTGCTACCTGGGATCAAACTGTGAATATTTTGATTTTCGAACGCCTGAGGGTTTAGCCGATAAATGGCCAGCAGGGTTTGTTGTACAGTGACGTTATTCGATGGGCGTAGCCGAGTGGCAATAGACCACAAAGTGTCGCTGTCTAAGGTTGGCCCAAAAAACGTCGATGGTTGGCTATTAGCCTGCTGAAGATTACGAGTTTGAGTGAGATTTTCTGAAAATTGAGGAGAAGACTGGATCTCACCATTCGGCCCAACCAGGCGAATGCTCTCGGCACTAACGATAGAAGTCTGAGTCACGGCAACCATTGCTATCGGCAACAGTAGACGCTGAAAAATTTGACGCATATAAGGCTCAGCTATGTGCTTGGAATAAATAAATACGATGATCTGTTTAATATATCGGATAACGCTAGCAAAACTATAGGACGCAAGGTAAAAAATGTGTCACGACTACGATAATCGCAGGAATCTCACACATTTTTCCCCGCTAAGTGAGCTTGCTCAGACAAAAACAGTACCATAATAAAAAGAAAGGCCAGCATTGGCTGACCTTTTTAAATAGTACTTAAGCTTACTCTGCGTCTATTTTTGCCCAAGTGTCACGTAGACCCACGGTGCGGTTAAAAACCAACGCTTCTGGTTTAGAATCTTTCGAGTCAGCACAGAAATAGCCCATACGCTCAAACTGATAACCTTGTTCTGCGCCCGCAGCAGCCAAACTAGGCTCTACAAAACCATTAATTTTAACCAATGAATCTGGGTTGATGGTTTCGGCAAAGTTGTCAGCCGCCGCTGGGTTGGGAACGGTAAATAGGCGATCGTACAAACGAATTTCAGCTGGCAAGGCTTTATCGGCTGATACCCAATGAATAACACCTTTTACTTTGCGTCCATCAGCCGGGTTTTTACCCAGAGTATCCATATCGTAAGTGCAGAATATTGTCGTAATATTGCCTTGTGCATCTTTTTCAATGCGCTCTGCTTTTATTACGTAAGCGCCGCGTAAGCGAACTTCTTTGCCTAAGACTAAACGTTTGTATTTCTTGTTGCCTTCTTCACGGAAATCTTCACGTTCAATCCACAATTCGCGAGTAAATGGAACTTCGCGCTCGCCCATTTCAGGCTTGTTTGGATGATTTGCCAGCGTTAACGTCTCGATTTTACCCGCCTCAAAGTTTTCTATCACCACTTTTACAGGGTCAAGAACCGCCATGGCGCGAGGGGCATGTTCGTTTAAGTCTTCACGGATACAAGACTCTAACGAACTGAATTCGATCATATTTTCCTGTTTTGTCACACCTATGCGTTTGCAAAACTCACGAATCGATGCTGGTGTGAATCCACGGCGGCGTAAACCTGAAATCGTCGGCATACGTGGGTCATCCCAACCATCCACTAATTTTTCCGTAACCAGCTGGTTTAGTTTACGCTTAGACATTACCGTGTATTCAAGGTTTAAACGGCTAAACTCATACTGATGTGGTCGACAATCAATCGTGATATTTTCCAACACCCAATCGTACAGACGGCGGTTATCTTGAAACTCTAGGGTACAAATTGAGTGCGTGATCCCTTCCAAGGCATCCGAGATACAGTGGGTAAAATCGTACATTGGATAAATGCACCATTTGTTACCCGTTTGGTGATGCTCTGCGAAACGAACACGGTAAAGCACTGGATCGCGCATCACCATAAAGGATGACGCCATGTCAATCTTGGCACGTAGGCACGCTTTGCCTTCTTCGAAACCACCAGCGCGCATTTTCTCAAATAGCGCTAGGTTTTCTTCAATGCTGCGATCGCGGTACGGACTTGGCTTACCTGCTTGAGTCAATGTACCTCGATATTCACGGATCTCTTCTGGACTGAGCTCTTCAACATAAGCCAGACCTTTTTGGATCAACTCAACCGCGTATTGGTATAATTTGTCAAAATAATCTGACGAATAACAAACATCACCAGACCATTGGAAGCCGAGCCATTTCACGTCGGCTTTGATTGACTCAACGTACTCCATATCTTCTTTTTCAGGGTTTGTATCGTCAAAACGTAAATTACACTGTCCCTGATAGTCCTGAGCAATACCAAAGTTTAAGCAGATAGATTTAGCATGACCGATGTGCAGGTAACCATTTGGCTCGGGCGGAAAACGAGTATGCACACTTGTGTGTTTGCCATCCGCTAAATCTTTATCAATGATTTGGCGAATAAAATTCGATGGACGAGCCTCAGCTTCACTCATCTATAGCACCTCAAAATTATTTAGTATCGTCAGAAGATTTTTCTGTATGTAAGAGCAGCAATGCTTGCAGAAACAGAAAGTTTGTCGCTAATGATCCACAATTATCCGCTCTTGCACAATAAAAAGTAGGCATTTCCTGCGATTATTTCAAGACATTGCCTTTTGTCTGGCTAGGCTAAGCAAAATTTCAGGTAAAGGGCGTAAGAAATAGGCAAAAGCTACCGTTGTGGGCAGCCTTAAATTTGAATAGCGCTCATTTGATGAATAAGAAAAACCTCTGCATAAAGCAGAGGCTTTAAAATAACCTAATCATCCGTTGCGATTAAGACTAAGGAAGTTTCACGCTAGAAAGATCTTCGTTTGCATTGATAGACTTCATCTCACCAGCAACGATTTCAGCAAGAGGGCCTAAGATAACTTGTAGGTTATTAGTACCCAGTTTCACCACACCCATGGCACCCAATGCTTTTAATGTTTTCTCGTCGATAATACTCATGTCATTGACAGATAAACGTAAGCGAGTGATACAAGCATCGATGTTAGATAGGTTGCTGTGACCGCCTAGAGCTTTAAGGTATTGTTTAGCGAGCTCAGAAGACTCTTTCGCGCCTGATACTTTGCTATCGCTGTCGTCATCTTCGCGACCTGGTGTTTTAAGGCCAAATTTCAAAATAACGGTACGGAAAATCACATAGTAGAGAGCAAAGAACACAATACCTTGAACTATTAGCATGTACCAATTAACCGCCAGTGGGTTACGTGATGACAATACCATATCCACAAGGCCTGCAGAGAAACCGAAACCCGCAATCCACTGCATTGAAGCAGCAATGAATACTGATAGACCCGTCAATGCTGCATGCAGTACATATAGTGCAGGAGCAAGGAACATGAACGAGAATTCTAGAGGTTCAGTTACACCGGTAAAGAATGAAGCAAAACCAGCTGCAATCATAATAGAAGCAACTTTCTCTTTATTCTTCGCTGTAGATGTGTGGTAAATAGCCAATGCCGCACCAGGTAGACCGAACATCATAATAGGGAAGAAGCCTGCTTGGTACATACCCGTTACACCTGGGATACCAGTACCCTCAGCGATAGATTTTGCACCACCTAAGAAGTTAGGAATGTCGTTAATACCCGCAACGTCAAACCAGAATACTGAGTTCAGTGCGTGATGAAGACCAACAGGGATTAGCAAGCGGTTAAAGAACGCATAGATACCTGCACCCGCAGAACCTAGACCTTGAATCGATTCACCAAACGATACTAGACCACCATAAACATGCGGCCATACATACATCAGAACGAAGGCGATAAAAATACCAGCAAACGACGTCAAAATAGGTACTAGACGTTTGCCAGAGAAGAAGGCTAATGCTTTATGCAGTTCTACAGTAGAGAAGCGATTGTAGATTTCAGCAGAAACGATACCCACTAAAATACCAACAAACTGATTGTTGATTTTACCAAAAGCAGCAGGAACTGCGCTTGGATCAATACCTTGGATCTGTGCAACGGCTCCTGGAGAAAGCAAAGTCGTCACGACTAAGAAACCAACAAAACCCGACAATGCAGCAGCACCGTCTTTATCTTTAGACATACCGTAAGCCACACCAACAGCAAACAGTACAGACATGTTATCAATGATTGCAGCACCTGCTTTAATCAGGAATGCAGCCAAGGCACTGTTTGAACCCCACCCATTTGGGTCGATCCAATAACCAATACCCATTAGTATCGCGGCAGCTGGCAATGTGGCAACTGGTACCATCAACGCCTTGCCTACTTTTTGAAAGTATCCAAGAATATTCACCTTAAGTTCCCCCTATAGGATTTAGGATTTTTTGTATTTGGTTGAGCCACTTATTTTAGTCGCTCAATTTAGTCAAACTCAGTTTATGATATTAATTTTGCTCCGCAAATTAAAACCTTATCATTTGTGATCATAATCACCACAATCTGCCAAATACCAAGGTTTTTGCTAGCGAGATCATAAAACTTATTTTACAATTAAAAAAAATGGAAATTAGGCGATAATATTTGCCTGTTTCATCGTCGAATAGCATGTAAGCTAAACAACCCCGACTGGCTTTTTTCGTATAAAATGCAAACTATAACCATCAAATAACCCAGTCAAAACGAGCACTTAATTTTAATGTCATCCAGCATTGGCTGTTTGCTAGCAAGATAATTCGCGACCTAATTGAAGTAAGAAAAGAAAGCACCGTACTGGCACATTCCACCTTTCATTTCGTCGCCTCGCCAAATTTATAAAATATTGATAGATAAGGATTTGATGATTATGTACGCACTAACTAACTGTAAAATCTACACTGGCAGTGATGTGCTAGTTGACCATGCTGTGATTATCAACAACGAGTTGATTGAAGCGGTCTGTCCTATTGCGGATTTACCACAAGATATAGCGATACAAGATTTAAATGGTGCAAACCTAAGCCCAGGCTTTATCGACCTGCAATTGAATGGTTGTGGCGGTGTGATGCTGAATGATGAAGTAACCGCGACTACGATGCAGATCATGCATAAAGCCAACCTAAAATCAGGATGCACAAGCTTTTTGCCAACGTTAATCACCTCTTCAGACGAAGACATGCGCAAAGCGATTTCTGCCGCACGTGAATATCACTCTCAATATAAAAACCAATCACTGGGTTTACACCTTGAAGGGCCATATCTTAATGTGATGAAAAAGGGCATTCACAGTGTGGATTTCATCCGCCCTTCAGATGACAACATGATCGCCACTATGTGTGAAAATAGCGATGTGATTGCTAAAGTGACATTGGCGCCAGAGCACAACAATCCAGAACACATTGAACGTTTGGTGAAAGCTGGCATTGTGGTATCAATTGGTCACACTAACGCAACTTATACTGAAGCACGTAAAAGCTTTGAATCAGGCATCACCTTTGCCACACACTTATTTAATGCCATGACGCCGATGGTTGGACGTGAACCCGGTGTCGTTGGTGCAATTTATGACACCCCAGAAGTTTATGCTGGCATTATTGCTGATGGCTTTCATGTTGATTATGCTAACATCAGAATTGCTCACAAAATCAAAGGCGAAAAGCTTGTATTAGTGACCGATGCCACAGCTCCTGCAGGCGCTAACATGGATTACTTTATTTTTGTCGGTAAGAAAGTATATTACCGTGATGGTAAGTGTGTTGATGAAAACGGCACACTGGGCGGCTCAGCACTCACTATGATTGAGGCAGTGCAAAACACTGTTGAGCACGTTGGTATCGCATTGGACGAAGCTCTGCGGATGGCAACTCTGTATCCGGCAAAAGCAATTGGTGTGGATCACAAACTAGGCCGAGTAAAAAAAGGCATGGTGGCGAACCTCACTGCATTTGATAGAGACTTCAATGTTCAGGCGACGGTTGTTAACGGACAATACGAGCACAATTGATAATGAATGGCGGACAAATAGGTAACGTAGATTTAGTCAAACAACTCAACAGCGCAGCAGTGTACCGATTGATCGACCTACAAGGTCCGATATCTCGTATTCAAGTTGCCGATGTGAGCCAACTTGCTCCAGCAAGTGTTACAAAAATAACCCGCCAACTTCTAGAACGCGGCCTCATTAAAGAGGTCGCACAACAAGCCTCTACTGGCGGACGTAGAGCCATCTCCTTAACAACCGAAGTCGCCCCTTTTCACTCTGTCGCCGTACGTTTAGGCCGAGATTACATTCAGCTCAGCCTGTATAATTTAGGGGGCAAAGAACTCGCGTCGGACTATCACGAGTTTCACTATTCTCACCAAACACAATTAATTGAGGGACTCCTTTTCCACCTCAATACCTTTATCAAACAACAGCAAGAGCGAATCGAACAGTTCATTGCCATTGGTATTGCCCTACCCGGCTTAGTCAACCCAGAAACGGGTGTCGTAGAATACATGCCCAACATTGCTATTGATGCACTCGCTTTAGGTGACATCATTCGTGATAATTTTCATGTTGAATGTTTTGTTGGCAACGACGTACGCGGTATGGCGCTTGCCGAACATTATTTTGGTGCCAGCAAAGACTGTCAAGACTCTATCCTAGTCAGCGTTCACCGAGGAACTGGGGCTGGCATTATCGTCAATGGTCAAGTATTCCTAGGCTATAACCGTAACGTGGGTGAAATTGGTCATATCCAAATCGACCCACTCGGCGAACAGTGTCAATGCGGAAATTTCGGCTGTTTAGAAACGGTAGCCGCAAACCCGGCTATTATATCTCGTGTTAAAAAACTGATTGCTCAGGGCTATGAATCTAGCCTAGCGAATATAGAGAGCATTACCATCAATGATGTATGTGAGCACGCCAATCTCGGTGATGAGCTAGCAAAACAGAGCTTAATTCGAGTGGGTAATCAACTCGGTAAAGCCATTGCGATGACCATCAACTTGTTTAACCCACAAAAAGTGGTAATTGCAGGTCAAATTACAGCCGCTCAAGAGATCGTATTCCCCGCGATTCAACGAAATGTAGAGAATCAATCACTCAAAACTTTCCACACCAATTTACCCATAGTCGCGTCGCAGATTGATAAACAACCAACCATAGGTGCATTTGCTATGATTAAACGGGCAATGTTAAATGGTGTTTTACTTCAAAAATTACTTGGCGATTAAGCAACCGATTGAATTATAATAAAAGGCTGTGTCGTCATGACACAGCCTTTTTTACAACCAAAACATTATTTTTAAACCAAAGCATTACTAAAGGAATTTATGGAACTTATCCTAATTTCAACGGCTTTTTTCGCAGGGTTTATTGCCTTGAAATGCAATTTACCTCCGTTGGTTGGCTTTTTAGTTGCTGGGTTTGGCCTTAATGCTGCTGGCTACCACAGCAGCGATACCATCCTGACCCTAGCCGATCTAGGGGTTACCTTATTGCTGTTCACAATTGGACTTAAGCTAGAGATTAAAACCTTACTTGCGAGAGAGATTTGGGCTGGTGCCACGGTTCATAACCTCCTTTCGACAGGGATTTTCAGCATTGCTTTATTGATATTCAAATATTTAGGGGTTAGCTCTCTGGCCTCGATGTCAATTGAACAATTAGTTCTGCTTGGTTTTGCTTTGTCATTCTCCAGTACTGTTTTTGCGGTGAAATCACTGCAAGAGAAAGGAGAAATGAACGCGACATACGCCACTATCGCCATCGGTATTCTTGTGATGCAAGATATCTTTGCTGTCATATTTTTAACCGTCTCGACAGGAAAACTTCCTCATTGGTACGCTGCCACTTTATTGATCCTACCCTTTATGCGGCCACTATTTTACAAACTGCTCGATTGGGTTGGTCACGGTGAAATGCTTGTTCTGTTTGGTATATTTTTTGCCTTAGTGGTCGGAGCAGGATCATTTGAATTGGTTGGGATGAAACCCGATCTTGGTGCTCTGATTTTAGGCATGCTGCTAGCAGGCCATCGCAAAGCATCTGAGTTGTCAAAATCACTCTTTAATCTAAAAGAGCTGTTTCTCGTCTGCTTTTTCCTCAACATTGGACTATCAGAACAACCCACAATGACTGGGTTTGCGCTCGCATTGTTGCTCTTACTGCTGCTTCCCATCAAAGGTATCCTCTATTTTTGGGTACTCAACCGCTTTAAATTCCGAGTGAGAACCTCACTGTTAGCCACCTTGTCTTTATTCAATTTCAGTGAATTCGGGCTGATTGTGGGAGGACTTGCTTTCAAAATGGGATGGATGTCGGGTGATATATTGGTCGCACTGGCCATTGCGGTATCCATTTCATTTGTAATCGCAGCCCCAATAAGCCGTAAAGGCCATGAACTCTATCAACATTCACGGCAATGGCTCAAAGAACATGCCGCTGAAAAACTCAACACCAAAGATCAATTAATTAATCCAGGCCATGCTCAGGTACTCATATTAGGGATGGGCCGCATCGGTACCGGTGCATATGATGAGTTGCGCTCTCGTTATGGCAAAATAAGTTTAGGCATAGAAGTCCGAGAAGAGGTTGCTCATGATCACCGCTCACAAGGGCGCAATGTTATTGCTGGTGATGCAACCGACCCTGATTTTTGGGAGCGTATTCTAGACACTGGTAATGTAAAACTCGTACTACTTGCTATGCCGCATCATCAGGGTAACCAAATCGCGCTATCGCAGTTACAACACCGTAATTTTAAAGGACAAATCGCAGCCATCGCCGAATACCCAGACCAATTGGAATCACTATTGGAAAGTGGTGTTGATGCGGCATTCAACATCTATAGCGAAGCGGGTAGCGGTTTTGCCCGTCACGTATGTAAACAACTCCAACCTAATTTTACTAAACCGTAATAATGTCTAGGTAAGCCATCGCAATTTTTAGGTAAAACATTGTCATTTCTATGCCCAACTCAATACGGCCCCAGAGCTTAGTTGGGCATAATTTACCCACCATCGCTCAAAAACAGAAAACAAATAGAAAAAATTCATATAAAGTGACCATTATTTAAATGGCATTTACCAAGATGCATCTTATGTGATATTAACGACACCATATGGTTGCTTTTTTTAACCAGAATGGCAAATTAGGTCCAACAGATTAAAAATCATCAAAAGGAAGTTGTATGTGTTCTATATTTGGCATTCTTGATATTAAAAGTGATGCAACAGCGTTACGCCCAATAGCGCTAGAGATGTCTAAAAAAATGCGTCACCGCGGCCCTGACTGGTCTGGCATCTATGCTTCAGAAAAAGCAATCTTGGCTCATGAGCGCCTTTCTATTGTCGGTTTAAACAGCGGCGCACAACCACTTTACAGCCCAAATAAAAAGCACATATTAGCGGTCAATGGTGAGATTTATAACCACAAAGAAATTCGTGCTCGTTACCAAGGCAAATACGATTTTCAAACCGACTCTGACTGTGAAGTGATATTAGCGCTTTATGCAGACATGGGTGCCGCGCTGCTTGAAGAACTCAACGGTATCTTTGCCTTTGTGCTCTATGATGAAGAAAAAGATGAGTACCTCATCGGGCGTGACCATATTGGTATCATTCCTCTTTACCAAGGCCATGACGAACACGGTAATTACTACATTGCATCCGAAATGAAAGCTTTGGTAAGCATTTGCAAAACTATCAGTGAATTTCCTCCTGGTAGTTACTACAGCTCGAAAGAGGCAGGTGCACAACGCTACTATATTCGAGATTGGAATGAATATGCTGCAGTCCAAGGCAATAGCAGCAGTAAAGAAGAGCTAAAACAAGCATTAGAAGCGGCCGTTAAGCGCCAACTGATGACAGATGTACCTTACGGTGTTTTGCTTTCTGGAGGATTGGACTCTTCAATTACGTCAGCCATTGCGAAACGTTACGCCGCAATGCGAATTGAAGATGATGAACAATCAGAAGCATGGTGGCCACAGCTTCACTCTTTTGCGGTGGGTTTAGACGGTGCTCCAGACCTTAAAGCGGCTCGTGAAGTGGCTGAAAAAATTGGCACTGTACACCACGAAATGACTTATACCATCCAAGAGGGTTTAGATGCTATTCGTGATGTTATTTACCATATTGAAACGTATGACGTGACGACAATTCGAGCCTCTACTCCGATGTATTTGATGGGGCGGAAAATCAAAGCTATGGGTATCAAAATGGTACTTTCCGGCGAAGGAGCGGATGAGATCTTCGGTGGTTACTTATACTTCCACAAAGCACCAAACGCGCAAGAATTCCACGAAGAAACTGTGCGTAAACTGCTGGCGTTGAACTTGTTTGACTGTGCTCGCGCTAATAAATCTTTAGCGGCTTGGGGAGTGGAAGGACGCGTTCCTTTCCTAGACAAAGAGTTTATTGATGTTGCAATGAGGCTTAACCCTGCTGACAAAATGTGTGGCAATGGCAAGATGGAAAAACACATTCTACGTGAGTGCTTTGAAGATTATCTGCCAGCCTCGATTGCTTGGCGTCAAAAAGAGCAATTTTCCGATGGTGTGGGCTATAGCTGGATTGACACACTAAAGAGTGTTGCTGAAGAAAAAGTTACCGATCAACAGATGGAAACAGCAAAATACCGCTTCCCATATAATACTCCAGCGACAAAAGAAGGGTATGTTTACCGCGAGATCTTCGAAGAGCTGTTCCCGTTAGAGTCTGCTGCACAATGCGTTCCTGGAGGTCCTTCTGTAGCTTGTTCTTCCGCCAAAGCAATAGAGTGGGATGAATCCTTTAAAAATTGTATTGACCCGTCAGGCCGAGCTGTCAAAGCGGTGCATAATGAAGCGTACTAACCAAAACGCTGGCTAATAAAGCAAATAAAAGGCGCAAAATGCGCCTTTTATTTGTCTAAAGAGCTTACTGTAGAGAGTCAATCACGAATCTAATTCTAAATGCTTATTATCAATGCTCATCGGTATCACTTGGCTGATCATTTTAACCAGCATAATCGATCGCGTCTCACCATCGGGCTCTTGGTAAATGGCATCAATTCCTGAGAACTGCCCACCCTTAAGTCGAACTACCTGCCCTTTTTCTGGAATATTGAACGATGCTACCGGTAATTTTAACTGGTCGAGTAACTTCAATTCCTCGATCAAATCACTGTCCAACTCCTTCGGATGTGAACCAAATCGGATGAAATCAACCACACCGCGAGTAGAGCGCACACTAGTAAAGGTTGGGCCAATTTCAAAATCAAAGTAAATGAACATATAGGAGGGAAAAAGTGGCTCTTTGACAACTTGCCGCTTACCCCGAAGAATTCTCTCTAGTTCAATTTCTGGGTAGAAACATTCGACACCTTGGTTTTCAAGGTGTGCTTTAGCACGCCTCTGATCGCCACGTTTACAATACAACAAATACCAACGTTTCATTTTATTCCTAGCTACTGCTTTTCTTTTTCTTGAATCCTAACACCATCCTCCTCCTCAATAAACGGCTAATAAACTGAACACAAAAATAAACCCTTAATGTCCGAACAAGGCAAATTCAAATAATCAGTAATGAAAGATAAGTTTTCATAACGCAACAAAACTTTGAGTATTGATAGACATGCATTTCAAAAACAATGAGTTAGTTAATAATGCCAGAATAAAATACTGATTTTACTCATTGCGATACGCTAAAAGCCCATGTATATCTAAAGCACAATTTTTCTCATCTCAAATACTAATAATTCTTATGACAAACCAACATCAATACTTTGGGCACCCAAGGGGCCTATTTTTACTTTTTGGCACAGAGCTATGGGAGCGTTTTTCGTATTATGCGATGCGCGCCATTTTGGTACTTTATCTTACAGACGCAACGATGAATGGCGGTCTAGGTTGGTCGACTAAAGATGCACTCGATCTTTACGGCACCTATACAGGGCTAGTCTACATCACACCGCTTATTGGTGGTTACCTTGCAGACAACTATCTTGGGCAACGACGTTCCATTTTATTGGGTGGAGCGTTAATGGCCATTGGTCAATTTACACTGGCACTGCCTGCAGATGCACTAGGTATTGGCTCTCTACACACTTTCTATTTAGGCCTTGCACTGCTTATCTGTGGTAACGGTCTATTTAAGCCCAATATCTCAACAATGGTTGGTGACCTATATAATGAAGGTGATAACCGTCGTGATGGCGCGTTCACCATCTTCTACATGGGGATCAATTTAGGTGCGCTACTTGCTGGTGTGATCTCTGGTTCAGTTACTAACTCATTTGGTTGGAAAGCCGGTTTTGTGGCCGCTGGTATTGGTATGCTGATCAGCCTTGTGATGCAAATGGCAATGGCTCAATCATGGCTTGGTAATATTGGCCGCGAACCAGCAGCTAAGCGCGATCTAAAACTGAAAAAATCAGCAAATAAAGAACCACTAACGAAAGCAGAAGTGGATCGTATCAAAGTTATCCTTGTGATGAGTTTGTTTACTATTGTTTTCTGGGCGGGTTTCGAACAAGCTGGTGGTTTAATGAACATTTACACACAGCAATACACTGATCGTATGATGGGTGGTTTTGAGATACCTGCGGCTTGGTTCCAATCGTTAAATCCATTTTTCATTATTACTCTTGCCCCTGTATTAGCCGTATTATGGGTAAAATTAGGTAAGCGTGAACCAAACTCGCCAATGAAGTTTGCATTAGCGATGTTCTTCTTAGCCCTAGGCTTCCTATGCATGGTTGGTGCAGTTATGGAGCAAGGTGGTGACACTACCGTAAAAACATCAATGCTATGGCTTGTCGGTGCCTTCTTCTTCCATACCTTGGGTGAACTGTGTCTATCACCAATTGGTCTATCGCTTGTCACTAAACTAGCCCCACTACGCCTTGCTTCATTAATGATGGGAGCATGGTTCGGTTGTAACGCAATCGCGAATTATGTAGCAGGCCATGTAGGTTCTCATGTGGGAGAGCTTGGTGCGATGGCTATCTTCAGCGGTATTGCAGTAACAGCAACCATTGGCGGCGTCATTTTACTGTTGTGCTCTAACACGCTCGTCCGTTGGATGCACGGTGCAGAAAGAGCGACAAGCTACGCTGAAGAAATTGAAGAGCAACAAACTCAGTTGGTTTAGCTTCAAATATACCTAGTAGTAATTCAAGAATAATAATGACAAACGGTCACGCTATAGTGACCGTTTTTGTACTAGAAAAGAATTCAACTCATCAGCGCTTAACTAAGGAAGCCATCATTTCTATATGCATTGCCGAATCATTTAGGCACTCAATGTAGGTAAACAATTCTCCACCAGCGTGAATAAAAGTTTCTTTACCTTGCTCAGCTATCTCTTCTAGGGTTTCTAAACAATCCACCGAGAAGGCGGGAGTGATGATATCCAACTTTTTAATACCGCGGCTTGGCAGAGCCTCTAATGTTTTATCCGTATAAGGCTGTAGCCACTCTTCACGTCCAAAAATAGACTGATAGGTCTGGCCGATTTGGTCAGCATTCAAACCAAGTTCTTGTGCCAAAAGTTCTGTGGTTTTTTGGCAATGCTGTGGGTAGATATCACCGTTATCGGCGTATCGCTTAGGGATACCGTGGTAGGAACAAAGCAAATAGTCACCTTGCCCGTTACGTTGCCAAGAGTCACGGACTTTACTCGCCAAAGATCGTATATAAGCAGGGTGATTATGATAATCACGAATAAAACGTAAATTGGGCGTCACAGGCATACGTTTCATCGCTTTGGCAAGGCCATCAAACACGGCAGCCGTAGTAGTACCAGAATATTGAGGGTACAGAGGCAGCACCACAATCTCTTCAACACCACGCTCCAATAATGTGTTGATACCCTCTAAAAGGCTTGGTGAACCATAGGTCATACCAAGTTCCACTGGTGTACCGAGATACTGTTCTAACGCTTGCACTTGGCGTTTAGAGTACACCATCAAAGGAGAGCCTTCTTCCATCCAGACAGATTGATATAACTTAGCAACCTTGGGGGCTCGCAGCGGAAGAATCACACCATGTAATAATGGACACCAGATCCAACGACTCATATCAACCACACGTTGGTCATGTAAAAATTGGCTTAAAAATCGTTTTACTGCCGATGCCGTCGGTTCACTCGGCGTTCCCAAGTTAACCAATAGCACACCCTGTTTTTGATTATTTTGCATTACTTCCATTCATCCATTTCATTGTTAATTATTGAGTACGAATTCGCGGCAGGAAAGTTCATAAAAAAAGCGACCTTTAGGTCGCTTTCACTATAACAAAGTTAACAAGCCTATACTGAGCCAATTATGCTAATGCTTTCTCAATATCAGCGCTAACTTGAGCAACTGGCTTAGTGCCATCAAATTTTAGGTATTTCGTATTACCCATTTGTGCTTCTTTACCGTAGTAAGTGATCAGTGGCGCTGTTTGCTCGTGGTAAACACCTAAACGAGCACGAACGGTCTCTTCTTTGTCATCATCACGGACGACAAGATCTTCACCTGTTACGTCATCTTTACCTTCCACTTTTGGCGGGTTGTAAATGGCGTGGTAGGTACGACCAGAAGCCAAGTGAGCACGACGTCCGGCCATACGCTCAACAATAACGTCATCGGCAACATCAAACTCAATCACATAGTCAACATTAATGCCCATTGCTTTTAAGCCATCAGCTTGAGGAATCGTGCGAGGAAAACCATCGAGTAAAAAGCCCTTTTCACAATCGGCTTGGGTAATGCGTTCTTTGATTAAGCCAAGGATGATTTCATCAGAAACGAGTTGACCAGCATCAATCACTGATTTCGCTTTTTTGCCAAGTTCAGTGCCTGCTTTAATCGCAGCACGTAACATATCACCAGTAGAGATTTGTGGAATACCGTACTTCTCCATGATGAATTGAGCTTGAGTGCCTTTACCTGCACCGGGAGCACCTAGAAGAATGATGCGCATGTTTAATCCTCTTTAGAAAATTATGATTTATACCGAAGCTCACAACCAGATGAGACTTAAAACCAACGGTAAGTTTCGGTATAACGGTAATGAGATGAGTGAATAATAATTCGGCGAGCAACATACACAGCTTACCGATCGCATTCAAGCGATGCATTCTAACATACAAATTTAAGCGACTAACCAGATTAAGACTAAAGAATATAATCTTGGCCGGATGTTCGCTGCAAGTTTGCCTAAAATATCGCTCGTTCTCAGCAGAGAATCGCTATTCAAAGCAAAAAGCTCGCAGTTGCGAGCTTTTTGTTAGCCAGTTAGCTATTCAACCTTAGTCAAAAGCTGATTAATTGCGGTTAAGAATTGTGACGGATCTTCCATCGAACCACGCTCAGCGAGCGTCGCTTGACCTAGTAAAACTTCAACCCAGCGACCAAATACTTGTTCATCCGCTTCATCGGCCATCCGTTTCACTAACGCATGTTCAGGGTTAAGTTCCAAAATATACTTCACCTCTGGTACCGGTTGACCAGCCGCAGCAAGCAATTTTGCCATCTGCGTACCCATCTCATAATCGTCGGTCACAACAACCGCTGGAGTACTTGCCAGTTTAAAAGTAGTTCGAACCTCTTTGACACGATCGCCAAGGTACTGCTTCGTACGTTCAACCACCGATTTAAACTCTTCTTCAGTCTCTTTATGCTTCTCTTTTTCCGCTTCATCTTCGAACTGGCTCAGATCTAGCCCTGCTTTGGTGATGGATTGGAACATTTTTCCATCAAACTCAGTGAGGTAGTTCATCAACCACTCATCAATGCGATCAAACATTAAAATAACTTCGATACCTTTGGCTTTAAACTGCTCTAGGTGTGGGCTATTTTTGGCCGCAGCATAGCTATCGGCGGTGAGGTAGTAGATTTTATCCTGCCCCTCTTTCATCCGTTCAACATAAGCCGCTAAACTAACCGTTTGCTCTGCTGAGTCAACCTCGGTCGAGGCGAAGCGCAATAGGCTGGCGATCTTCTCTTTATTAGCAAAATCTTCTGCAGGCCCCTCTTTGAGTACCAAACCAAACTCTTTCCAGAAGGTTTGATATTTATCAGCATCATTGCTCGCCATACGTTCAAGCATGGTCAATACACGCTTGGTACAAGCATTACGCAATGATTGAGTCACCTTGTTATCTTGTAAAATCTCGCGTGAAACATTAAGCGGTAAATCGTTTGAGTCGATTAAACCACGAACAAAGCGCAAGTAGGACGGCATAAATTGCGCAGCATCATCCATGATAAATACACGCTGAACATAAAGTTTCAAGCCTGATTTATGATCACGATTCATCATATCCCAAGGTGCTTTCGCTGGAATATAAAGTAGGCTGGTATAATCGTTTTTACCTTCTACACGGTTATGGCTCCACACCAGTGGGTCAGCATAATCATGGGAAACGTGCTTATAGAACTCTTGATACTCTTCATCACTGATTTCTGACTTAGAACGCGTCCACAACGCCTGTGCTTTGTTGATTTGTTCCCACTGGGTCTCTTCAGTCTCATTACCTTCGTCATCACGAACCTTGGTTTGGATAGAAACTGGAATTCCAATGTGGTCTGAATATTTAGAAATCACATCACGCAGACGCCATTCAGAAAGGAACTCTTTGCCTTCCTCTCGCATGTGCAAAATGATATCGGTTCCACGAGACTCTTTATTAATGCTTTCTACTGTATATTCACCTTCACCTTGTGAATACCATTGAACCGCTTCGTTAGCAGGTAAACCCGCAGCGCGAGTTCTTACAGTGACCGCATCAGCGACGATGAAGGCCGAGTAAAAACCCACCCCAAACTGACCGATAAGCTGAGAGTCTTTAGATTGATCTTGGGATAGTTTAGAGAAAAACTCCGCTGTGCCGGATTTTGCAATCGTACCGAGATGTTCAATGACATCTTCGCGGCTCATACCAATACCGTTATCTGAAATGGTCAGCGTATTCGCTTGGGTATCAAACGATAATTTAACGCCTAAGTTGGCATCACCTTGATATAAATCGGCATTAGACAACGCTTGAAAACGAAGTTTATCCGCAGCATCAGAGGCATTTGAAATTAATTCGCGAAGGAAGATCTCTTTATTGGAATAAAGAGAGTGAATCATAAGATGAAGTAACTGTTTGACTTCAGATTGAAAACCACGAGTTTCTTTATTGGTAGTAGCCGTTTCGCTCATACTAGCTCCATAACATCTGAGTTATTTTCATTCACACACAGAGTGTGCAACCAAGGATGATTTGCTAGTAAGATGAGGCTGGCAATTGTAAATTCAAGGTCAATAATCATAAAAACACTGTTTTTTTCATTTATTTTGATTATGCTTGCCGTAATTTTTATCAAAGAAAATAAAAACTAGCATAATGTTTCATCAATTGCTTCCCCAAGCAGGCTAGGTTGATGGACGGTTAAACATGCCAACAATAAGAAGATTATCATGAGTAACATAGGCACAAAATTCATCCTTGCTAACCGATTCACGTTTGATCCCAATAGTAACTCTTTGCTTGAACAAGAAAACGAACAAGAAGCTGTTCGCCTTGGTAGTAACGAAAGTCGAATTTTACTTCTACTTTGTGAACGCCCAAATGAAGTCATTACACGCCATGAACTGCATGAGTTTGTGTGGCGTGAACAAGGTTTTGAAGTTGATGACTCAAGCTTAACTCAAGCGATTTCAACACTTCGTAAGATGTTGAAAGATCAAACCAAATCACCAGAATTCGTCAAAACCGTACCGAAACGAGGTTATCAAATGATCGCCTCGGTGACTCGAGCAATCCCCTACTCACAAAAAAACACCACCAACGAGCCTGAAGAGGAACCGTTACTGGCCAGTGAGTCTATCCAAGACATTGACGCGGATACCACTTCGCAACCCGAAGAGACAACATCCCAAACCGTGACGACGGATCCACTCGCGAAAGTAAAAATAGGGAAAGAAAAGTTAACACTGCAAAGCAAATTGATGTTGGTTGTGGCTCTTTTCTTACCTATCCTGGCTCTCCTATTAACTAGCCCTGCACAATCAAAATTTAAACAGATTGCGGTTTATAACAATATAGTTGTGAATACGCCCATCAATCATCCAGACCTAAACAAATGGTTACCTTCTATTGAAAAATGCGTAAAAAAATACAATGAATCACATACTGGAGAACTGGCACCTAAGCAGGTGATTGCGACTGGTGGTCAAAATAATCAGCTCGTATTGAATTACATCCATAGTTCTGAGTTCTCGGGTGAAAATGTCACTTTACGAATTTTAGCTAACCAAGATGATTTGGCCAACGTGTGTAAATAAGGGCATAAATATGAATCCAAAAGTGGCAACCCTCATCTTAGCTATCTCTGCACTATTCAGTAGTTGGTTATACTGGGGCAGTGATTTAAAAATAGAACAAATCCTAACGGCGCAAGAATGGCAATCTAAAATGGTCACTGTGGTAAAACGCAGTCAACAGAATGATTCTGTTGGGCCAATCCGTCGGGTTGATGTCAATTCGAATGTGAAATATTTACCTAACGGTACTTATATTAGAATGTCAAATGTGAAGTTATTCGCCGTGGGTGGTGAAAGTGAAAGTTTCATTAATATCTCAGAAACCGGCACCTGGGATATCAGTGATAGCTACTTATTGATATCGCCTAGCGAATTTAAAAACATTAGTTCTAGTCAAAGTAAGGACTTTACCCCTGAGCAATTAGAACTGATTACTCAATTTTTCAAGATGGATGCTCAACAAAGCCGACGTATTGATGTCGTCAATGAAAAAACATTATTGCTCACCAGCCTAAGCCATGGTTCGACAGTGCTGTTTATCAATTAGCCATCGAGTAATCTGTAACTTTACTGAAGGGTCGAAAGGTCCTTTGTTGCGAATGGCCCTTACTTCTTCACAAAAGGTACACCATGGAAAAAGCCAATATTGAGATCTACTATTGCCGCCAGTGTAATTGGATGCTTCGGGCCACTTGGCTAAGCCAAGAGTTACTGCATACTTTTAGTGAAGAAATTGAATCTGTGCGTCTCTACCCTGATACAGGGGGACGATTTGAAATCATGTGCAATGGACAACGTATTTGGGAACGTAAACATGATGGTGGTTTCCCTGAAGCAAAGGTTCTTAAGCAACGAGTCAGAGATATCATTGACCCAGAGCGAGATCTGGGTCATTCAGACAACAGGTAAATCAGATAGCGACGGGTTTAAGAGCTAGTCGCTAAACGATATTGCGCCAGTTGTTGTCCCTCTAGCCCCATTACTTGAAATAATCCATCCGTATAAATAGCGTAGCTTGGGGGAAATTCATTACGTGGAAAGGTCGCGGACCCCGGGTTGACAATAATGACATCATCTTGACCTTGCGCCATAGGGATGTGCGAGTGGCCATGGATCAAAACATCACCTTTTTTTAATGGTGGCCTATTTTGAGCATTATATTGATGGCCATGCGTTAAGAAAAAACGAGTTCCTGACTCCAAAACTACCCAACAAAAATCCATCATTATCGGAAAGTCGAGCAGCATTTGGTCGACTTCGCTATCACAATTGCCTCTGACCGCCACAATATGCGGCGCCCATCGATTCAAGCACTCCGCAACTGCGGTCGGATTATACCCATCAGGTATAGGATTACGCGGACCATGATTTAAAAGGTCTCCTAGCAGTACTAAAGTGTCTGCACCTGACTGTTCAAATAGACTGAGTACTTTTTCAGTAGCAGGCAGTGAACCGTGTAAATCCGAAGCAAAAAACAACTTCATACTTTTATCTCCGTATTTTGGAGCTACAGATTGTACGAATTTCAGCACACTTCGTCATCTTGAGTTATGGATAAACATTGTCATTTATCACCACGAACAATTCACGTATGCTAAATAAGTTTCCTATATTAGGTTAGATGGCAAACAAGCATCGCCACTTAACCAACATAGCTATCGTTCTCATCACCACCATTTAGGTGATATCGCACAGACCAATGAGGTAGAAACATGAAAATACTATTAACGGGAGGGACTGGCTTTATCGGTAAAGAGCTGATGAAACAGATTTTCACGCACAATATCTACCTCCTCACGCGCGATATAGAGCGTGCTAAGCAGCAGCTCGCCCATGTAGACAAAGGTAGTATCACCTACCTGACTTCCCTAGCGAGTTTAAAAGACGCGAATCAATTTGACGCCATTATCAATCTTGCAGGAGAACCGATCGCCGACAAACGTTGGAGCAAACAGCAAAAAGCGATCATTTGCGCTAGTCGATGGGAAATAACAGAGCGGTTAGTTGAACTCATCCATGCCAGTACTGAACCACCCTCCGTTTTCATCAGTGGCTCGGCCGTCGGCTATTATGGTGACCAACAGTCTCATCCGTTTGATGAAACATTACATGTGCACCAACAAAGTTTTCCTCATCACGTTTGCGAAAAATGGGAGCGCATCGCACTCCAAGCGCAATCAGAAAAAACTCGAGTGTGCCTATTGCGTACGGGGATCGTGCTCGCTAGTGATGGTGGTGCTTTAAAGAAAATGCTGCCACCTTACCGTTTAGGCTTGGGCGGCCCTCTTGGTAAGGGTGAGCAGTATATGCCATGGATCCACTTATTAGATATGGCACGAGCGATAGCCTATTTATTAGACACGCCACATGCACAAGGTGCTTTTAACCTCTGTGCTCCACATCCCGTACCTAATAAGCATTTTAGCCAACTATTGGCGAAAACATTACGTCGACCACACATACTATTCACTCCCAAATGGGTTCTAAACCTTGCAATGGGTGAAGCGGCTGTTTTACTGTTTGACAGTATTAGAGCAAAACCTAAAAAGCTAACCGAGCTAGGATTTCACTTCCAGTTTTCACACCTAGAACCTGCGTTGAAAAATATATTACAACATCGTGCTTAACCAAAACTGGCCTATATTTTTTGTGCATAGCAAGGTATACGATAATGACAAAAGCGATACTTATCTGTGGATAAACCGACGGTTGCATAAAGTAGCACAACCAACTTAATTATCATTAATTCGTAACATTCATGTGACATGATACAACTCTGGATATCCCAGTTAATCCAATATAAAGCGTTACATGTGGTACGACGAATATGACATTACACCAATTAAATTGGCTCAGTGTCGGTGTTGCGCTGACACTATTTTTAATATTATAGACACCTTTGCTTGCCCTCTCTTTGAGAGATAAAAAACGCTACTTTAACGGTAGCGTTTTTCATTTGCCCTTGATATTCCAATTTTCACCCCTATTTCTAAGACTATAAACTTGATTATCGCAAGGAAAATATCATGCAATCACCTTACATCGTTGAGGTCAATCAGCACAACTTTCGAGAGGTGTTCGAACGCTCAGTTGAGACTCCTATTCTCTTTTATTTTTGGGCACCCATGAATCAAGAGAGCGTACAGCTCATTCCTGAATTACAAAGCGTAGCGCAACAACACAGTGGCGCATTCACATTGGCTCTTCTCAACTGCCAGCAAGAACAGCAAGTGGCAGCGCAATTTGGTGTTCAAACCCTGCCAACAATCGCTCTGTTTATTAATGGTCAAGCGGTCGACGGTTTAGCTGGTGCTCAGACCATAGAAACAGTGAATGCAATGTTAAACAAACATTTGCCAAGCCACGATGAAGTCGCGCTACAGCAAGCCTTAACACTGATAGAGCAAACACAACATTCGCAAGCACTCCCCTTACTACTAAGTCTACCTGACGATATGAAAGCAAAAGCAGAGGTCAAACTGGCCCTCGCTGATGTGTTTCTGGAAACTCAGCAGTATGAAGCGGCAGAAACAGAACTGGAACGCATCCCACTAGAGTATCAAGATGGTTACTACAAAGGCTTAATCGCCAAACTGGAGCTGCATAAGCAAGCCGCTGACAGCCCAGAGATTCAGGCATTAGAAGAGATTTTTTCCGCTGAGCCAAACAACGCTCACATAGCAAGTGAGTTAGCACTTCAATATCATCAAGTTAACCGTAATGAAGAAGCTCTCGAGCTGTTATGGTCATTTTTACAAAGCGACCTCAATTGCCTCGATGGCGAGCTCAAAAAAGTGTTTATGGACATTTTAAGTGCTCTTGGACAAGGAAATAGTGTGGCAAGTCTCTATCGCAGAAAGCTGTATTCACTATTATATTAATAATATCAAGCAATTAAACTGGAAACGTTCTGCTTTGATTGTTAAAAAACCAGTATCAAATCTCATTATTTCATTTGTTCCATATCGATAACTGATAGAGAATGATCAATAGCAAAGCTCAAACGTTGATGAGAATCGCTCCTATATCCAAATGACTTGGAGATACCGGCAGTCGGCAAGTGAGTTCATCCCTATGAGCACAATAAGCTCTATGATTGGGGTGAACGAACTTAGCTAACACAGCGACCGTTTCAATAGAGAAAGGAACATCAACATTAGGATTATTTAATACTAAAAAGGAACCGTTATGGCTATTGATTCACTCGTCGCCGTTGGCATATTTGTATTCGTCGTTATTTCATTTATCTTTTCTGCAGTGAAAACCGTTTCACAAGGGAGCAATTGGACAGTAGAGCGTTTTGGACGTTACACACACACCCTACGCCCCGGTTTAAATATCATTATTCCGTTCATTGATCGCGTCGGACAAAAAATTAATATGATGGAACAGGTGCTTGATATCCCAGCACAAGAAGTGATATCTAAAGATAACGCCAATGTTGTTATCGACGCGGTTTGCTTCGTGCAAGTGATTGATGCTGCGAAAGCCGCCTATGAAGTTAGCGAACTACAACACGCCATTCGCAACTTAACTCTAACCAATATGCGTACCGTACTGGGCTCGATGGAACTGGATGAAATGCTCAGCCAGCGTGACATGATCAACACTAAATTGTTATCGATAGTCGATCAGGCGACTAACCCTTGGGGTGTAAAAGTCACTCGTATCGAAATTAAAGATGTACAACCACCAGCGGATTTAACCGCGGCGATGAACGCGCAAATGAAAGCGGAGAGAAATAAACGTGCTGAAGTGTTAGAAGCCGAAGGCGTACGTCAAGCACAAATTTTACGCGCCGAAGGCCAAAAGCAGTCTGAAATACTTAAAGCTGAAGGTGAAAAGCAGGCGGCTATTCTTCAAGCAGAAGCACGTGAACGCGCTGCCGAAGCGGAAGCTAAAGCGACGGAGATGGTTTCGAATGCGATTGCGCAAGGTGACATGCAAGCGGTTAACTACTTTATCGCTCAAGGATATACCGAAGCACTTAAAGCCATTGGTCAAGCAGAGAACAGCAAAATCATCATGCTGCCATTAGAAGCAACTGGGTTGATGGGTTCGGTTGCTGGCATTGCTGAAATGTTCAACCTGAAATCCTCACAAGATAAGTAGGCCTAACGTGATAGAGCTAATACAACAAATGAATTATTGGCACTGGCTCGCATTAGGCTTAGTGCTTGTTGCATTGGAACTGCTTGGAACTGCTGGGTATTTTCTTTGGTTAGGTATTTCCGCACTCATCGTTGGCCTTATCTTTGCGATGCTCCCCATCAGTTGGCAACTGCAGTGGATGGCTTTTGCAAGTTTATCACTCGTCACGACTTGGTTATGGTGGCGTAAACAATTTAAATCAGACCACGATGGTGACAAGACTCGTGATCTGAACCAGAAACAGAAACAGCTGATCGGACAAACAGCTCGTCTTAAAGAGAGCGTTCAAGAAGGGGCAACTTTTCGATTGCAGCTCGGCGATACGACGTGGACAGCAAAATGCCAGCAAAACCTAGAAGCTGATGTTGTGGTTAAAGTCGTAGATGTCGAAGGAATTGTGTTGATTGTTGAGCCTAAAGAGAGCCAGCCTCATTGAGTAAACATCAGTAAGAAAGTACATAAAAACCAAAAGTGATGAATTGCTTTTGGTTTTTTCATTTATGGGCAGCCAAATTGTAGTGTGTGCCTCGACAGCTCATTAGCTAATGAGCTCATTTTCACACTGACTTGTTCAAGTCGTTATGGCAACACTGCCCCTTCAAATTATCTATGATTGGGCATTCACTACCGCCGTCGCCTGGACATTCGGTAATCCACTCTTCTAGTTGCAATTTAATCAATGAAAGCTCTGCCAGCTTCTGTGATACTTGTTTCAACTTCTCTTGCGCTTTCTCTTTGACTGCAAAACTGGTCCGGGACGGATCGTTGGCAAGGGCGAGTAAGGATTTACATTCCTCTAAACTAAAACCAACGCGCTTGCATCGCGCAATAAGTAAAAGATCATCAATATGCGCTTGTTGATAATGACGGTAACCATTCTCTGAACGAAGGGGCGGCGATATCAGCCCCTTCTCTTCATAAAGACGAATGGACTTAGCAGTAAGTGCTGTTAACTGAGAAACTTGGCTAATATTCATAGTAAGTGTAATACTTAAAAGGCATGGTTTAACCATGCCTTTTATAACGATAAATCGCAAGCTTGATTATTGATTTAGTAACCAGCTCAGAATCTGAGACTTCTCAGCTTTATTCGCTTTCTCATACCAGTACCCTAACATATCTAATGGCTTATTTTCTGCCGTCAGAGGTTGGCTAATGTTATCTCGATTGCTAAATGCCCAGTTTTCAAATATTTTCCGATCGTTAACATCAGCTTCAGCAAACCAATATTGAACCATTTCAGCAGGCTTTGATTTAATTTCATTTTGAAAATCAACATTAGCATCAGTGATGGATGCATCAGTCGGAAGTTTGATGTTATTCTGGCGATTGTACATAATGATTTCTTTGTTATAGTCGCGAGTAATTCCATCCAACCTTGGTAATTTATCTTGCTTATATTCAATATTGTTAGAAGAGCGAATAATGAATATCGGTTTTTGATTAAATGCTTCAGCTTGTACAACGGTATTAACCGTCTCTTCAATTCCAATATCTAACGTCTGATCCTCTGCTTCAAAAGTAATCACTACGGGATGTGAATTAAATTTCTCAAATTCACCATATTTAGAGACTAGCTTTGCAACCCGAACGACCAGTTGGTTAACTCCGTTATCCAGTTCTAGTTTTGATAGCTTATTAACTCTAAACCCAATCTCTTCACCATTTACAGCCAATACATTGACATCATCACTCAGCCTTACCTCAACTTTAGCTAGACTACTAAATGGAACCACAATTGCACTCAACATAAGTGCTTTTAACCAAATTTTCATCATAATTTCCTCGTAAATAAAGTGAGCACCAAAAAAGGTGCTCACTCATAAGTAGATAAGGCAATAGCTTTACTTCGAATTAGAAATAGTATTCTGCACCAATTAGAAGGTTGTTATCAAAACCATCAGCAGCATTCATCTTATAATTACGTAAATCCATAAATAGATAAGTGCTTGGTAACAAATAACCCAAACGAGCTGTTACCGCCAAGTCTCCTGTATCAGCAAGTTTCGTACCTTTTTCTTTCGCATCTGTTGTGCCAGCAACGCCCAACTTATACACCCAAGAATTATTCACATACTGAGCTGTTGCAGAATAAGCCAATTGCTCTTTATCTGCTAAGTCATTATTCATTAACTTTACAGCACCCGTCAAAGTCAATGCATCAAAACCAGCGGTTGCACCAAGAATAGCGTAGTTGATATCACCTTTCTTGTCCGCGCCGTCAGTATATTCAGCTTGAGTGTAGTAACCACCATGTAGATTTACTGGACCTGCTTGATAAGAACCAGCAATACTCACCACTACAGCGTCAGTTGTTTTTTCCATGCCACTTAGAGTGATTTGATAGTTAAAACCACCAAAGCTCTCAGAATCGAAGCGTAGAACATTATCAGCACGGTCTTGATATCCAGCGCCAATGTCATTATGCCAGTCAAAAACGTTACCAAGACCAGGGTTTGAGTGAGGCCAATCGACATAATTATACGTAGCAACAAGCTGACGACCATATTTGAACGAACCAACACCGTCAAAACCTAAGCCTAAGTAAGTATCACGAGCACCAAGTTGACCAGATTTATCACCATTATTAGCATCACCACCTTCGATTTGCCACAATAGATTTGGCCCAAAATCTTCAAACTCAACTACACCACGAAAACCAATTCTGGACTCAATGGTTGCTGTTACAGATTCATCACCTTTGTCAGGAGAAGCGATAGTAATAAAACCTGCAGCTTGGCCGTAAAACTGAACGGCATCACCAGCTAGAGGAATAGCAGCTTGCGCTGAACCAACTGCAGCCATAGCAACTGCAGCGCCTAAAAGATTACGTTTAAACATTTTGTCCATGGAAAAACTCCTAAAAATAGATATAGCTGTTTTTTATTTCCCCCTTAAGTTGGCCGCCGAAGGGAGAAATCATTTCCTATGTTGAAAACCTAAATTAGTCATTAATTTTCTGATTTTCTCTTTTCCTGCATACACATCGTGTATCCATGTTCACTAGACTAACTTCGCAACAGAAAACATCAATGAGAACTTAATTTTTATCTAAAAAAATATGAGCTACGGCAAACTTTGACCAAGTAAGTGATCAAGATCTAATAAGTCATAAAACAAAATATAAAAACAAAAAACTCATTAATTTTCAAAACGATAAAAAAACAATCACACTAATAGCTTGAAGTGCATCGCAATAATAAATTGAAAGAGAGTAAAGTTCTTCTTGATTGGCATTGAAGAAAATGAGGGCTTTTTTTCTAATTACTGGACATTTTAATGTGGCGGTTTGAGATAAAAATAAAGCCTCAAAATTAATTTTGAGGCTTTATGAAGGAAGGGATGCTTAAAAAATTAGCTTTTCATTAACTCAAGCAAATCTTGTTCGCTGCGAATTTCGATCCCTAGTTCTTGCGCTTTTACTAATTTTGAACCGGCCGCTTCTCCGGCAAATAGTATATCGGTGTTTTTAGAGACGCTTCCCGTTACTTTTGCGCCAAGCTCTTGTAGCGCCGCTTTCGCATCACTTCTAGAGAGTTTCGACAAGCTCCCCGTCAAAACCACCACTTTACCAAGTAAAGGGAGAATCGCATCTTGGCTCGGCTTTTCGATATTAGGCCACTGGATACCGAGTTCGATCAATTCATTAATCACCCGTTGGTTTTTATCTTGCTCAAAAAAAGATGTGATATGACTCGCAACGATAACTCCAACATCTTGAACTTCAAGTAGTTCTTCATGGGTCGCTTGGCGAATTTTGTCTAATGACCCGAAATGGAGCGCAAGATTCGCCGCCGTCGCTTCCCCGACTTCACGTATGCCCAATGAATACAAAAAACGGGGTAATGTGGTCATTTTGGCGGCATTCAGTGCATTAACGATATTTTGTGCTGATTTTGGTCCCATACGCTCTAACACCGTTAGCTGCCCTGCTTTTAGACGGAAGAGGTCCGCGGGCGTGCTCACCATCTCTTTATCAACAAGCTGCTCAATCACTTTTTCGCCTAAACCATCCACGTCTAACGCTTTGCGAGAGACAAAGTGCTTTAATGCTTCTTTGCGCTGAGCTTGACACACTAACCCCCCTGTACAACGGGCGACAGCTTCACCTTCAACACGCTCAATGTCAGAGTTGCACACCGGGCAGTACTGCGGGAAAACAATATCGACCACTGCATTAGAGCGTCTGTCTAACAACACAGAAACAATCTGTGGGATAACATCGCCTGCTCGACGAATAATAACGCTATCACCAATTTTCACGCCTAGGCGCTCAATTTCATCAGCGTTGTGTAATGTCGCATTGCTGACGGTGACTCCCCCCACAAATACAGGTTCTAACTTCGCAACAGGTGTAATAGCCCCGGTACGGCCCACTTGAAATTCAACATCGTTCAGGAGCGTTATTTCTTCTTGGGCAGGAAATTTATAAGCTATCGCCCAGCGAGGCGCCCGCGCGACAAAACCGAGCTTTTGTTGCAGTTCAATATCATCAACTTTAATCACCACGCCATCAATCTCATACGCGAGTTGAGCGCGACGAGTTAAGATACTTTGGTAGTACTCTTTCACTTCATCCATTGAAGAGACTAGACGTGTTTCAGGGCACATCGGCAGCCCCCACCCTTTTAACTGCAAAAAGCGCTGATAATGGCTGCTTGCTAACTCAGCGCCTTCAATCACACCAACACTGTAAGCATAAAAATTCAACGGCCTTTGAGCTGTGATTTTTGAGTCGAGCTGTCTCAAGCTCCCTGCGGCTGCATTTCTTGGGTTAACAAAGGTTTTTTCACCTTTTTTGAGTGCTTGTTGGTTCAATCGCTCAAAACCGGCTTTAGGCATGAACACTTCACCACGAACTTCTAAACGAACGGGCCACCCTTTTCCCTGTAACTTCAGTGGAATAGCACTGATCGTTCGCACGTTTTCCGTAATGTTTTCACCGACCGCGCCATCCCCACGCGTGGCGGCTTGTACTAACACACCATTTTCGTAAAGCAAACTCACGGCTAAACCATCAAGCTTAGGTTCGCAGCAAAAAGCGTTAAAGTGGGCACTCGGTATCCGGTCTTGCATCCGCTTGTGAAAGGCATCAAGCTCATTCTCATCAAACACATTATCTAAAGAGAGCATTGGAATTTCATGAGTCACCTGGGCAAAACCCTCTAAAGGCTTACCTCCAACACGCAAGCTGGGTGAATCCGCTGTGACTAACTCCGGATACTGCGATTCCAACTCAAGCAGCTCACGCATCAAACGATCATACTCAGCGTCAGGAATTTCAGGGTTATCTTCTACATAATAACGTACAGCATGATAATGCAGCGTCTCACGAAGTTGGCTTAATTTGTGTTCTATTGTTTGCATCATAATTCTCTCGGATCATGAAAAAAGGCTCCGACTAGGAGCCCTTAATGGTCGATGTTTATTCTACGCGTCTACGCGTTGCGTGCGCTTTTAAACTCTTGGATTTGGCGTCGGTAGGCAGCCAATCGATCTGGCGTCATTAAATTACGCGCATCATCCAATACATTGCCACCTAAATCATCAGCGATTTGTTGAGCGGTTTTAAGCATTAATTTGAAATTTTGATCAGGCTCGCCGTAGCAAGGCAGTGTCATGAAGAATGAGATACCGCGAGTAGTAAACTCCGCAGGATCATGATGTGCCAATGTACCGGGTTGCATCATGTTGGCAACACTAAACAGCACTTTCCCTGTACCTGACAGATCGGCATGCCGGTGGAAAATATCCATCTCACCATAAAGAAGGCCGTTTTGCTGCATACTGTCAAAAAGCTTAGTGCCGACAAAGGGATCATTTCCCGCACAATGCACATTCAGCACAATCACTTCCATTTCGGCTTCTTGAACGTCGGATTTTTGATTATCGTCAGCAATGACATCATCTTGTTCACTGAGACTTGGGGATTCGGTTTTCATCGATATTGAGGGCACATCATCGAGTTCATCAAGCACATTTTCAGGTTCAAAGCTTGGTGAATAACCGTCAATGAGAGGGTCAACCGCTTCACTAAAATCTGGCTCTTTACGTACTTTGCGAATAATTTCGAAATCATCTTCCGGAGCAAATGAACGCTGGGTCGCAGATTGTGTATCATCGTGATCAACATCAATTTTACCAAGAGGCTTATCCTCAAACTTGGACTTCCCTTCTTTCTTACTGGTCCAAAGACCATGAAATAGCAACGCGGCTATCGCTAGCGCGCCAACAATTATGAGTACGAATCGCAATTCCTGCATGTTTCACTCTCAGTTTCTCGATGCATGGTTATTCTCAGCTTTACCAGCTTGAATTGAACGTGTCACCAACGTGGGTTATATCGGTCTATCGGGGTACTTTACCAAAAGTTTGTACCGATTTAGAACAACTTAATGTGAGAAGTTCAATACATGATGTGATTTTCACCACGCTTTTCTTCTTCGGCAGGTTGAGTAGAATAGCTTTTTAGCATTGATTAACAGATATTCACATGGATAACGGTATGACACTTAAGCAACGTTCAGGTTTTGGATACTTCTTTTTTGGTCTAGAGCTAGCACTCACCCCCGGCATTCGACGCTTTGTGATTCTGCCATTACTCATCAACATCGTTCTCGTCGGCAGCGCTCTTTTTTACTTATTCAATCATCTCAATACGTGGATAGAACAGTTTATTGGTCAAATCCCTGATTTTTTATCTTGGCTAAGTTACGTTTTATGGCCATTGCTCGCGATCACTATCTTAGCCACGTTCTCCTATTTCTTCAGTACGCTGGCTAACTTCGTCGCTGCACCATTTAATGGGCTACTCGCAGAAAAAGTGGAAGAAAGATTAATTGGCGCTCCAATCAACAGCGATGGCATCTGGTCTATGGTCAAAGATATCCCACGTATCCTCGCAAGAGAGTGGCGAAAATTAATCTATACCTTACCCAAAGCAATCGGTTTGTTCTTATTGCTCCTAATTCCTGCCTTAGGACAAACCTTAGGCCCTTTGCTGTGGTTCATTTTCACTGCATGGATGTTAGCCATCCAATACTGTGACTACCCATTTGACAACCACAAAGTGAGCTTTAACCAGATGAGACACAATTTGAAACAAAAACAGACCAAGGCGTATAGCTTTGGTGTTTTAGTGTCGATTTTTACCACCATACCCATTGTTAACTTAATCGTCATGCCGGTTGCTGTATGCGGGGCAACAGCCATGTGGGTTGGTGAATTTAAAAACAAACTGCAGTGATGGTGCGAGGGAGATTCAACCTGCATATCCCTCTATAAGTTATAACTTTTTAATCCTTTTACGTTTTAAGGTTAACACCTATTCTGCATCTGTATCCACTCACGTGTCTTATCAGACCGCCAGGCACATATAACGTGTGTAATAAAGGAATATCGCAATGAGCAAAATTTACGAAGACAACTCTCTGACTATTGGTAACACTCCTCTTGTTCGCTTAAACAAAGTCAGCAAAGGTAAGGTACTGGCGAAAATTGAAGCGCGCAACCCAAGCTTTAGCGTGAAGTGCCGTATCGGTGCCAACATGATTTGGGAAGCAGAAAAAGCTGGCACACTGAAACCTGGCGTTGAACTTGTAGAGCCAACCAGCGGTAACACCGGTGTTGCTCTTGCATTTGTTGCAGCTGCTCGTGGTTATAAGTTGACACTTACTATGCCTGAATCAATGAGTTTAGAGCGCCGTAAACTGCTTAAAGCTTTAGGAGCCAACCTTGAACTCACCGAAGCGGCGAAAGGCATGAAAGGCGCAATTGCTAAAGCAGAAGAAATTGTTGCCAGCAACCCTGAAAAATACTTGTTGCTGCAGCAATTCAATAACCCAGCCAACCCACAAATCCACGAAAAAACAACAGGGCCGGAAATCTGGGATGCAACTGATGGTGAGATTGACGTGTTCGTTGCAGGTGTCGGAACCGGTGGTACTTTAACGGGCACAAGTCGCTACATTAAGGGCCAAAAAGGCAAGGCTATCATCTCAGTTGCGGTTGAACCTGCGGAGTCGCCAGTCATTGCTCAAGCACTTGCTGGAGATGAAATCAAACCTGCGCCACACAAAATCCAAGGTATAGGAGCGGGATTTATTCCTGGCAACCTCGATTTATCCCTCATTGACCGTGTTGAAGCCGTCACTTCAGAAGAAGCGATTGAAATGGCAAGACGCCTCATGGAAGAGGAAGGGATTTTGGCTGGAATTTCATCAGGCGCAGCGATTGTAGCCGCGAATAGATTAGCAGAACTACCTGAATTTGAAGGAAAAACAATTGTAGCGGTACTACCAAGCTCAGGTGAGCGTTATCTGAGCACCGCACTATTTTCTGGCCTATTTACCGAGAAAGAGAACCAACAGTAATAGGTGGTTAAATCAAATTTTCGTTTAAAAAAGCCCCATACAGGGGCTTTTTTGTTGATCCTTGCCTCACCTTTGGTAATATCACCTCGTTTTATTTTAAGCTTCGAAATAAAGAAGTCAGAAACGTATTAACTATAATGACGAATGACAACATAGATTGAAATCGTGATTATGAAATTTAAATCAGTATCAGCTATGACACTAAAACAGCGTTACTCTGCTAGCAGAACCGTTGATTAGCAGTTAAGCTGTTCTGGTGAAGAAACTAACAAAAAATAAATCAATTGGGGTATATAACATGTACGAGAAGCAAGTAGAAATCACTGCAGAAAACGGCCTTCACACTCGTCCTGCTGCGCAGTTCGTTAAAGAAGCAAAAGTATTCGATGCAGACATCACAGTGACTTCTAACGGCAAAAGCGCAAGTGCTAAGAGCCTATTCAAACTTCAAACTCTTGGCCTAGTAAAAGGTACCGTTGTGACTATTTCTGCTGAAGGCCCTCAAGCTAAGCAAGCGGTAGATCACCTAGTTGCTCTCATGGACCAACTACATTAATCCGGTCCACTATTTCAAAGCCATTTTGTGAAAACAAAATGGCTTTGTTGGAAATAGTCTACATTTTGAGCTACTAATTACCGTTAGCGCAATAGTCCACATTCTCCCGTTTACAGTTGACCAATTTAAGGTAACGCTATGATTTCAGGCATCCTAGCATCTCCAGGCATTGCTTTTGGTAAAGCACTGCTACTTCAAGAAGATGAAATTGTCCTAAATACTCACTCTATTTCAGATGACCAAGTAGAAGCAGAAGTTCAGTGTTTTTATGACGCTCGTAACAAATCTTCTGCTCAGCTAGAAGTGATCAAACAAAAAGCACTTGAAACATTTGGTGAAGAAAAAGAAGCCATCTTTGAAGGCCACATCATGTTGCTTGAAGATGAAGAGCTAGAAGAGGAAATTTTAGCACTCATCAAAAATGACAAAATGCATGCAGACAACGCGATCTATACCGTGATCGAAGAGCAGGCTGCTGCCCTAGAATCTCTTGATGATGAATATCTAAAAGAACGCGCGACAGACATCCGCGATATCGGTACGCGCTTTGTTAAAAATGCACTCGGCATTAATATCGTTTCACTGAGTGATATTAACGAACGGGTGATTCTTGTTGCTTACGATTTAACGCCTTCTGAAACTGCACAAATCAATCTTGATTACGTGCTGGGTTTTGCTTGTGATATCGGTGGTCGTACATCTCATACTTCAATCATGGCACGTTCACTTGAGCTTCCAGCGATTGTTGGTACTAACGACATCACTAAGAAAGTAAAGAATGGCGACATGCTTATTCTTGACGCCATGAACAACAAAATCATCATTAATCCTTCAGAAGCACAGCTTGAAGAAGCGAAAAAAATTCGTGATGATTTTGCTGCGGAAAAAGAAGAGCTCGCAAAACTAAAAGACCTACCTGCTATCACACTCGATGGTCACCAAGTTGAAGTATGCGGTAACATCGGCACAGTAAAAGACTGCGATGGTATTTTACGCAACGGTGGTGAAGGCGTTGGCTTATATCGTACTGAGTTTTTATTCATGGACCGCAGCGCGCTACCAACTGAAGATGAGCAATACCAAGCTTATAAAGAAGTTGCAGAAGCGATGAGTGGTGAAGCGGTGATTATCCGTACCATGGATATCGGTGGTGATAAAGATCTTCCGTACATGGATCTACCAAAAGAGATGAACCCATTTTTGGGCTGGCGCGCGATTCGCATCAGCTTAGACCGTCGTGACATCTTACGAGATCAGCTTCGTGGCATTCTGCGTGCATCTGCGCATGGTAAACTGCGTATCATGTTCCCGATGATCATCTCTGTAGAAGAAATTCGTGAGCTTAAAAACGCCATTGAAGAATACAAAGAAGAACTTCGCACGGAAGGCTTAGCGTTCGATGAAAATATCGAAATCGGCGTTATGGTTGAAACACCTGCGGCAGCGGCAATTGCGCACCACTTGGCAAAAGAAGTGTCATTTTTCTCTATCGGTACCAATGATTTAACCCAATACACTCTTGCGGTTGACCGTGGTAACGAAATGATTTCACACCTGTATAACCCACTTTCTCCAGCGGTTTTAACCGTGATTAAGCAAGTGATTGATGCCTCACACGCTGAAGGTAAATGGACGGGTATGTGTGGCGAGTTAGCGGGTGATGAACGTGCAACGCTACTTCTACTTGGTATGGGACTCGATGAATTCTCTATGAGTGGTATCTCTATCCCTAAAGTGAAGAAAGTGATCCGCAACTCAAACTTCGCCGAAGTTAAAGCGATGGCAGAAGAAGCACTCTCTTTCCCAACCGCAGCTGAAATCGAAGCTTGTGTGGAAAAATTCATCGCAGAGAAAACGCAATAATTCGCTAATACCAATGAGATAGACGACTAAAAATAGGTCGTCTATTGTTGGCGATTGGTATACTATAATTCGACAGAATAAAATTAAACGTTAGGAGCATGACACAATGGGTCTGTTTGATAAACTTAAGAAGCTAGTATCTGACGACAGCTCAGATGCAGGTGCGATTGAAATTATTGCCCCTCTTTCTGGTGAAATCGTCAATATCGAAGATGTGCCAGATGTTGTTTTCGCTGAGAAAATTGTTGGTGATGGTATTGCGATTAAACCATCAGGCAACAAAATGGTAGCTCCAGTTAACGGCACTATCGGTAAGATTTTCGAAACTAACCATGCGTTTTCAATCGAGTCTGATGACGGTGTTGAGTTATTCGTTCACTTTGGTATCGACACAGTTGAGCTAAAAGGTGAAGGTTTTACTCGTATCGCTCAAGAAGGCCAAGCGGTTAAAGCAGGCGATACTGTTATCGAATTCGACCTAGCGCTTCTTGAAGAGAAAGCAAAATCAACACTAACACCTGTTGTTATCTCTAACATGGACGAAATCAAAGAGCTGAACAAGCTTTCTGGCACCGTCGTTGTTGGTGAAACACCGGTTCTACGTGTAACTAAGTAATTCGTTAAAATTTTTATTACGTAAAAAACGCTGCTGATCTGCAGCGTTTTTTGTTTCTACAAAAACAGCTCAAATCGCACTACAAACCTAACGCGTATTTCAACAGTTTTTCCTTCACTGGGCCTGAATGTTCGGCCAACTTCAATACCGCGTTACGCACCAACTTTGCTGGCAAAACCTCGTTGCTGAACGTTTTATAAAACAGATCCATTCCTGATTGCATCACTAAGTTATCCGGCCTTCTGCATGTTTCATAATTCCGTAATTGCGCTTGTGTTAAAGCTTCTTGATTTTGTGTCACAGCTAATAACGCTTTTACATCTTTAAACCCTAAATTCACCCCTTGCCCAGCCAGAGGGTTAATCGTGTGTGCTGAATCGCCGACCAAAACACATTGCCGTTTCGCATACGTCTGAGCATGACGACGAGTGAGGGGAAATGCCCCACACTGCAACACGTTAATATCGCCTAGTTCCTCAGGAAAAGAGGCCAACACTTGCTCCCTTAACTGCTGCTTGTTCATCGCACACAATTGGCGAATTCGCTTTGGTGAGTCATACCATACCAAAGAAGCTTGATTACCCGGCAAAGGAAGAAACGAGCGCGGGCCGGATGGAAAAAATTGCTGCCAAGTAATATCTTGCTGAGGTTGATGAGTTTCGATATTGATCAACATGCAATGGTGTCGATAATCCCACGCGGTAATACCAATTCCCGCCAGTTGCCGCACAAGAGAATTTGCACCATCCGCACCAATCACCCAAGTTGCAGTAAGAGTTGCGCCTGACTCTAAAAGCACGCTATTTTGTTGGCCAAACACAATGTGTTTGAGCTTATCAGGACAAAAAACCTGCAAATTCGGATAGTGCGCAAATTGCCCCCACAATCCGATCTGAATAAGACGATTTTCGACCATATACCCCAGCTGAGGGAGGCCGAGTGCATCGCTATGAAAGCGAGTACGGCACTCTGGGTGCTCCCAGGTTTCTAGGCGGCGATAAGGGCAAACACGCATTTGTGCAATTTCATTCCATGCACCTAAGTCAGTAAGTAACTGAACCGAAGTTTGCGAAATGGCTGATACGCGCAGATCCATTGCTTGGTCTATTGTAAACGCTTCAGGCTCTATACCCTCAACCAGAGCAACCGTGCGACCTTGCTTAGCAAAGCCTATAGCCACTGCCGCCCCAACCATGCCACCGCCAATCACCACCACGTCAAAATTGTTCATTGTTTACACTTAATCGTCTGAGTTTTGAGTCGATTTTCATTGTACGTTTTCAGCTCTTTTTTGCGAATTTTTTTACACAAAAACCCTGCACTTTCTATGGTAAAAATCTAGAGATGACGGAACATGCGAGAGATTTTATTGGATGACTAGTCAGTGACTTTTTAAAGCAGTACAATACGCGGCTTACCGCCGAGATGGCGGCTACAATTTGAGCATTAGTTCAACCAATTTAGACCAATAAGACGAGCGAAAGTGAGATGAGTAAGAAACTGCTAATTAAAACCTGGGGCTGCCAGATGAACGAATACGACTCATCAAAAATGGCCGACCTGCTTAACGCTGCAAACGGCTACGAGCTAACGGAAGAGCCAGAGGAAGCAGATGTATTATTACTTAACACCTGTTCGATCCGAGAAAAAGCACAAGAGAAAGTCTTTCACCAACTGGGTCGTTGGAAAACATTGAAAGATAAAAAACCAGGCGTCGTGATTGGCGTTGGCGGCTGTGTTGCAACCCAAGAAGGTGATCACATTCGTGAACGCGCTCCCTTTGTTGATGTTATTTTTGGCCCGCAGACCCTACACCGCTTGCCAGAAATGATAAAACAATCGCAAACCAACGATGCGCCAGTCATGGACATTTCGTTCCCAGAGATTGAAAAATTCGACCGTTTACCAGAACCAAAAGCAGACGGCGCAACTGCATTCGTCTCTATTATGGAAGGGTGTTCAAAATACTGCACTTACTGCGTAGTACCTTACACTCGCGGTGAAGAAGTCAGTCGCCCGATGGATGATGTGTTGTATGAAATCGCGCAACTCGCGGCGCAAGGTGTACGCGAAGTCAATCTTTTAGGACAAAACGTTAACGCATACCGTGGCCCTATGCACGATGGTGAAATCTGTTCATTTGCCAATCTGTTACGCTTAGTCGCCTCCATTGATGGCATTGATCGCATTCGATTCACCACCAGCCACCCACTCGAATTTACCGACGATATTATTGCCGTTTATGAAGACACACCTGAACTGGTGAGTTTCCTGCATCTTCCGGTACAAAGTGGTTCAGATCGAATCTTAACCATGATGAAGCGCCCACACACCGCGATTGAGTACAAATCCATTATTCGCAAACTGCGTAAGGCGCGCCCAGAGATCCAAATTAGTTCTGACTTTATTGTCGGTTTCCCCGGTGAAACAGATAAAGACTTTCAAGATACAATGAAGCTGATTAAAGACGTTGATTTTGATATGAGCTTCAGCTTTATCTTCTCCCCTCGCCCGGGTACGCCAGCCGCTGATTACCCATGTGATTTATCAGAAGACGCCAAAAAAGAGCGCTTATATGAACTGCAGCAAACAATCAACGCACAAGCGATGCGTTACTCACGTTTGATGTTAGGTACAGAACAACGCGTATTAGTCGAAGGCCCATCTAAGAAAAATCTAATGGAGCTTCGCGCCCGTACCGAAAATAACCGTGTCGTTAACTTTGAAGGCTCCGCCGATCTGATTGGCCAATTTGTCGATGTAAAAATTGTCGATGTGTTTGCCAACTCACTGCGTGGTGAACTGGTTCGCACTGAACAAGATATGGATCTTCGCACCGTGATTTCACCAACGCAAATGATGGCGAAAACACGTCGAGAAAATGAGCTAGGGGTAGCCACTTTTACACCTTAGGTTTAAGCATAATGTCATACAGTGCTCGATCATAATCGGGCACTGTACCATGGCAAACTGAGAGGCAACATTGAGCAATAAAATTGTTACGCTAGAGATAGATCTAGAACCTTCAGACAACCGCCGTCTTGCTAGCCTGTGCGGTCCATTCGATGACAACATCAAACAATTAGAACGCCGTCTTGGTGTTGAAATTAATCACCGCAGCCAGTTTTTCACCATAGTCGGTAAACCACACACTGCCGCTGCTGCGTTGGATATTATCAAATCTTTGTACGTTAATACCTCACCCATACGTGGTCAAATTCCAGATATCGAACCAGAGCAAATTCATCTAGCCATCAAAGATTCAGGGATCCTTGAGCAGCCGTCTGAATCAAGTATTCAACATGGCAAAGAAGTCTTCATTAAGACCAAGAAAGGGCTGATAAAGCCGCGTACGCCTAACCAAGCTCAGTATCTCGTTAACATGGTGGCGCACGACATCAGCTTTGGTATTGGCCCTGCAGGGACAGGTAAAACCTACTTAGCCGTTGCCGCTGCAGTTGATGCGCTAGAGCGCCAAGAAGTTCGTCGAATTTTGTTAACACGCCCGGCGGTTGAAGCAGGTGAAAAATTGGGCTTCCTACCCGGTGATTTAAGCCAAAAAGTCGACCCGTACCTACGACCGCTTTATGACGCGTTGTTTGAAATGCTTGGCTTTGAGCGAGTAGAAAAGCTCATTGAACGCAATGTGATTGAAGTTGCGCCACTCGCTTACATGCGCGGACGTACGCTCAACGATGCTTTTATTATTTTAGATGAAAGTCAAAACACTACCGTTGAACAAATGAAAATGTTCCTGACACGGATTGGGTTTAATTCAAGAGCCGTTATTACGGGTGATGTGACACAAATCGATTTGCCACGTGGCGCTCGTTCAGGTCTTCGCCATGCCATTGAAGTGCTCAATGAAGTTGACGAAATCAGCTTCAACTTCTTTTTGTCTGATGATGTCGTACGTCATCCAGTGGTTGCTCGTATCGTCAACGCTTACGAAAAATGGGAAGCTCAGGACCAAAAAGAGCGTAAAGCTCAAGAGCAACGTCGTCGTGAAGAGCGAGAAGTAAAGTCTGTGGATGTTTCTACTGAAGTGAATACAGTAACCGCAACAAAAAACGTTGGTGAATAATGAGTATCGAACTAGATTTACAATTAGCGGTCAAAAATGAGCAAGGGTTACCTACTTTTGATGATATCAGCCATTGGTTAACTCACGCGGTGACCCCATTTCAGGAACAAGCGGAAGTCACTGTGCGAATTGTTGATTCCGAAGAGAGTCAACAGCTCAATCGCGATTACCGAGGAAAAGATAAGCCGACCAACGTGCTATCCTTCCCTTTTGAGATGCCTCCGGGCATAGAGTTGGATCTGCTCGGTGACCTTGTCATTTGCCGCCAAGTGGTGGAACAAGAAGCCGATGAGCAACAAAAACCGTTGATGGCACACTGGGCTCATATGGTTGTACACGGCAGTCTACATCTGCTAGGTTATGATCATATCGATGATGATGAAGCCGAAGAGATGGAATCTCTTGAAACTGAAATTCTGCAAAAAATGGGCTTTGAAGACCCGTATCTTGCTGAGAAGGAATAGCTCCAGACAATGAAGCTAGTACCGCTAAAGTCGGTACGATACGTGTGCTATCACACATCTGATAGCGAGGAAAATTAGAGAAACAATGAACGAAGATAACCCCCAGAATTCTGAAGGTCCGAGTAGAAAGTCCTTCTTTGAACGCCTAGGCCAATTATTTCAAGGTGATCCGAGAGATCGCCAAGAGCTTGTGGATGTGATCCGCGACTCTGAAATCAATGACCTTATCGACCATGACACAAGAGATATGCTTGAAGGTGTAATGGAGATTTCTGAGATGCGCGTGCGTGATATTATGATCCCACGCTCACAAATGGTCACTATCGATAAAAACGATGACTTGGATACCTTAATTGCGCTGATCACCGATGCTCAGCACTCACGTTATCCAGTGATCAGTGAAGATAAAGACCATGTTGAAGGCATTCTACTAGCGAAGGACTTACTCAAATATTTAGGTTCAGACAGTGCACCTTTTAACATTTTAGAAGTGATCCGACCGGCAGTCGTGGTACCAGAAAGTAAACGGGTTGATCGCTTATTGAAGGAGTTCCGAGAGGAGCGTTACCACATGGCGATCGTCGTGGATGAATTCGGTGGCGTGTCTGGCTTAGTGACCATTGAAGATATTTTGGAAGAGATCGTTGGCGACATTGAAGACGAGTTCGATGATGAAGAACAATTGGATATCCGTAAGCTCAGCAAACATACTTTTGCAGTTAAAGCGCTGACCACCATCGAAGAGTTTAACGAAACCTTTGGTACTAAGTTCAGCGATGAAGAAGTAGATACTGTAGGGGGATTGGTGATGACAGCCTTTGGCCACCTGCCAAGCCGTGGCGAAGTTGTAGAGATCGACAAATACAGCTTTAAAGTCACCGCAGCAGATAACCGCCGAGTGGTTCAACTGCAAGTCACTATTCCTGATCTTGAATCACTTCCAGTGATAGCAGAAGAGTGACATAACCCCACTCACATC
>NZ_CAWMCN010000106.1:0-1000 GCF_963865925.1 Vibrio sp. ZOR0018
AACAAACGGCTCAAGAGGGATTGCCAACGCGTGGCGACTTTAGTGCAAAATTGAAGCTCAGTGTTTACAGTGTGTTTTTTTGAATTCGGCGGTGCGTTGTCAACCCCTTAGCCGGGCGTTAGCTGAGGTTAAGAAAAATCATAAAATTCCGTGTTCATTTTTTTTTGGTCTGAGGCTCTAGCTTTACACCTGAAAGTCAGCACTTTTCCGCGTATCTCGCCAGTGGCACTGTTCGTTAAGTGGTTGAACTAACCGAAGTCTGTTTACGGGAAGTGGTGTGTTTGTTTATTTCTTTGGTGTGGCTTCTTTGGTTTTGAAACACTGTCGCGCTTAAATGGATTTCGCGCACTTGGTTGTTGGCTTCTTCGAAAGGATTCTTTGTAAATTTAAGTCTTAGAAGCTCGCCAGTTTTCCTGTTATTTCTTCTTTGCCAAGTGCGTTTCATGGATTAGGTTTTAGTTTCTCAGTTGTCCGTTTTACTTTGTCGCTTGAAAGCAATAATGTGTTTTAAATTAGGCCATTGGGTAGAAAATCTCCGGCTAAAGTACATCAGCTAACAAACGGCTCAAGAGGGATTGCCAACGCGTGGCGACTTTAGTGCAAAATTGAAGTTCAGTGTTTACAGTATGTTTTTTTAGTTCGGTGGTGCGTTGTCAACCCCTTAGCCGGGCGTTAGCTGAGGTTAAGAAAAGTCATAGAATTAAGCGTTTATTTTTCTTAGTCTGAGGCTCTAGCTTTACACCTGAAAGTCAGCACTTTTCCACGTATCTCGCCAGTGGCACTGTTCGTGAAGCGGTTGAACTAACCGAAGTCTTCTTACGGGAAGTGGTGTGTTTGTTTATTTCTTTGGTGTGGCTTCTTTGGTTTTGAAGCTCTTTCGCGCTTAAATGGGTTTTGCGCACTTGGTTGTTGGCTTCTTAGACATAATTCTTTGTAAATTTAAGCTCTAGAAGCTCGTCAAGTTTTCCTGTTATTTCTTCTTTGCCAAGTGCGTTTCGTG
>NZ_CAWMCN010000107.1:0-174247 GCF_963865925.1 Vibrio sp. ZOR0018
GCATCGTTAATGCCTACGAGCCTGTCTAGGGCATCGTACTGATACTGGCGTAAGCTATCACCATTTCTACCAAGCTGTTGCTCTAGCAGTAACCCTGTTTCACTCCATTGGTGGTGAAGGCTAAACCCCTGCTCTGTAGCGCGAGTTTGCTCATGTCCACTCGGGTGATACGCAAATTGCAGCGGGGTATGCTCGCCTACAGACAGTTGCTGTAATTGGTGCTTCGTCCATTGATATTGTCGCGCGGTTTTGCTGCCTGATGAACCAATACGGCGGCCATGTTCGTCGTATTCATGAACGAGCGAGGTGCCGTTGAGGTTTTCTTCAAGGAGCAATCCTGATGGACTGTAAGCAAAGGAGACCCACGCATCACCATTTTCGGTGTAGGTTAAGCGAGAGGCGGCGTCGTACTCATACCAAGCTTTACCCAATTGTTGCTCGTTGTGGTCAAGCGTCACCGTATCGAGTAGTTTTCCTGAAGGGTCGTAACTGTGGCAATGTTGTACACCATCCGGTTTGATGTGACGATTCAGTCGACCTGCTGCATCGTACTGATAGTGGTCGACACGGGCATCATAGTGGTGCTCCGCACAAACTCGTCCACCTTGATCAAACTCATAGAACCATTTTTCACCCTGTCGATTGGTGACACCAGCAAATTCTGCCTCAGCGTTGTAATGATAGTGTGTGGTTGCCCCAAAAGGGTCCGTAACCTGCCTCAGCTTATCAAATGCTCCGTAATTAAAGTGCTGACTATGCCCAAGCGCATCCGTCACTTTAATTAAATTACCTTCTATATCGTATTCAAAATGCGCTTGCGTTCCATCTTCATACTGAATTCGACAAGGTTGCTTGCTGTTCTTCTCGTAAACCCATTCTCGCACTTGCTTATTGTCAGTCACGCGCTTTATCAAGCGCCCCTGCCCGTCGTAAAACAAGTCCATACCGTAACCGACAGGTGGCTCAACCCGAGCCAACAAGCCATTGCTATAGTACGAGTAATGGGTTATTGAACCGTCAGGCCCTGTCACGCTTGCACGTTGGCCAAACTCGGTATAGGTCATTTGGGTTTTACGGTTTTCTGGGTCGGTAATGGATGTCACATCACCAAACGGATTGTGCTCATAAAACCAAACTGCACCCATCGGGTTTGTATAACTTACCAGCCAACCTTGTTCGTTGTATTTATAGTGGTGCTCAGCGCCATTAGGTTCAATGACTCGGGTTACGTTACCCCAATTGTCATAGGTGTACTCTACCGTTTCTCCTAATGCATTTGTCTTGCTAAGCAGAAACTCGTCATGCCAAACACTTGTCGTTTGATTACCGAACTCATCCACAAATAAAAAGGGGCGATTACGTTCGTCCAAGTGCACTGCTTGAGTGCCACCAAATGGGTTACGGTAATAATGGATATGATTGTCATCATCGTAGTGCAGTTTGTCGTTCCAGTACCGACCAGAACAGCGCGTCGCAATGGCTCGGCCCTTATCGTCATAATCATGCTCTACCCAAGTTTGAGAAAGATCATTCCAGCGCGTTAAGTAACCTTCTTTACTGTATTGGTAGTCAAAGCTGCGCCCTGCTTCCGCACGGACAGATGTTAAGAATCCTTTTTTGTCATAACTGTACTGTGCGAGTCTATAAACTGGCGTTTTATCCGCTTTACAAAGCGTTAAAGTGTGGATTCGTCTTTTTTTAGTTTCAACTTGAACTAATCGACCATCACAAAGTACTATCCATTTCAGTGTGCCCCGGTCGTACAAAAACTGCGTCGCGTTTCCATAGGCGTCTTGTTGTTTTGTAAGACGTAAGGTTGTACCTACTGCATGTTCAAAATGATATTCCAGCCCGCTCTTATTTTTTAGGATCAACTCTCCACGCTCACCGCGATGTAAGCACCACTGTGGCATTAACTCCGAACGAGTCGGTGAACCTTGATAAGGTGCGTCAAAAAAGGCTATCGAGTAATCTTTATCAATAAATTTAACGGTAGAGCCTTCAGTCGTTAGGCTTATATCCCAATTACTGCGCCAAAGTTTACCAAGTAAACCGGTCTCTCGTTCTCCCGAAGATTGATAGTAGCGATTATGAACAAGCGATAGCCGAGATGAAACAACAAAATCCTCTCTAGTCTCGTAAGCTTTACCCGTCAATAAATCAACTGGCTCGCCGACCCCGCATGTCTCGTTAGTTTTTTTCCCGCCACTCCCAACACACGTCTCTGAATTTCCATCCCCTTTCTCAGATTGGTTTCTGTATGGGTCGGCCTTACCTGCGTTGGCATTTTGTGGGGTAACCGCGGTATTTTTTTTTGTCGTGGTACCGGGAATACGCGTGGAGACGAGCTTTGTAAACTCATCGATTTTGCCGCGCATCCAGTCAATGGACTCTTTGATCTTACTCTTTAGGTCTTTCAAGGCCTTAATGAAAAATGCAAATTCGTCTTTCATCATCAAGAAAATCCAACTGCTGCTCGCAGAATCCTTGAGGACTTTTGTCAAACCGTTAATGATTTTGTTGAGCAGGACATCAGCCTCAACAGCCACCTCATCGAGCTTGTCGCCAAAGCTCAATAAGTACTTAACAATGTTGCCGTTTGACAGGCTGCGAATTTTCTTTATCGCCAGTTGTATCACACCTGGGTCTGCTTTTTTCAGTGTATCTAGGATCGTTAAACCGATTTTTTTACCCGCATCACCCAAACCGGGGATGAAACCCAACGCAATAAGTGCGCCTTCAGCCCAATGCCACTCATCAAGGCTTTTGCCTTCATAGGTTTTCCAACCCCAACCACCAAGATCATAAAGATCCATTGCTTGACCGACTACCGGCACAAAGCCAAGCGCGACTTCGCAAAATAGGATCAGCGCTTCATTGTCTTTTCCTTGGCCTGCTACTTCACCCGCTAGGCCACAGTGTGCGCGGTTTACCGCTTCTTTTAAGGAAGTCGGCCCATCGTTTATCTGCTCATGTAACTCCCAGAACCGCTTATAGGCTTCTTCATATCCGTCTGGAGCAACACCAAACATTGACATGATACCAACACCATCAACGTCAACTTCATCTTTGTCGCTGCCGTCCGCATCGTAAGTCAGGTAGCCTTTTCGGTTTAAAATGACGTACAGGGCAAAGTATTCTCCGGTGATGGCGGCGTATTCTGGGTTGCTCTGAAACGCGGGGTTGTTCGCCAACACTTCCTTTGGCTCATAATCATCTGAACCTTCTTCCAGATACAACTCATAGCCACCACAAGGCATATTGATCACTTTCAGCAAGCCATTTTCATCTGTTTGCCCAGTCGTTTCACCTTTTTTACTGTCGACAATGGTGTATGGCGCTTCTTTTATCGGGCTACCGTCGTCGTAATGGCAACGTACAAAAACTTCACAACTGCACTCTTTACAGTTGCCTTCTTTGACATTGTCTGTAGAGAAATTAAGCTCAGCGGCTTGTGCACTACTCATTAGCTCCGTGTGCTTATTCTGGCTCATGACGTCGACGACTCCTCGTTTGTTTGTTTTAGTGCTTGAGCAAACAGCTGATCCATTTGACTTTTTTGACCCAGATGACGTGGCTTACTCAACGCTTCTTTCGCCCATGACGTCTCAATAAAGTCTTTGCCCATTACGACTGAGAGGCTTAAATAGCGCACCACATCGTTAGGTTGCTCAAACCCGTAATCTCTTGCTTGTTTGGTTTGCTGCGGCAAAAATGCTTTCCACTCATCCTCACTCCATACATGAGTGACCGGGTGATGCTGCTGAAGGTGCTCACGATATTTTTGGTGTTGATGTCGGTCCGCCCAGTTCGACAAAGCTAGGTATTGCTCATCCGTAAGTTGAATGGGCGTTTTTACCAGCACCTCTGGACGCATATCACCAATGAGAGCGCTGAAGGATACTGACCCATCTTCGGCCTCCCAATAGCAGAGCGATTGGATTGGCCCTTTTAACTCGGGCTGTTTCTCTGCGGCTGTCGCATTCCATAAAACATGGAAAATGCTCCAGTCAGTGCTCCGTAGTATCGCCACTTCCTGCTCGGGAGCTTGCGCCAATGACCAAGTTCGTAAATGACTGAGTAACATCTCTTGCTGTCTGTCTAACGTCTCACCATGAAAGGCTTCATTAATTTGAATGGCCATTCCCCAATTTGACTTATGGGTAATGTTTTCATCTAACCAGTCAATGGAATGCATTGGTATCAAGTAAGGTGAAATTGAAGCGTGAACCTCGCCCATTTCATCCCAGTACAATCGACTTTGAGGCTGAGGTGAAGGGATAAAATTCAACACGCCCGAGTTTATGGCTGAGTCGACTAAAAGCCACCAGCCTTTTTGTTTTGATCTCTCTTGCCACTCTTGGCGCGAGATTTGTGCAATATTTGGCCATTGATTCATCATGACTCGAAGCCTGCTTTTCCTTCCATGCCCAACCAACCCTCTGTTCGATAATTCATGAGTTCGTCTCTGCGGCCTTGGTATTTTTCGTTAAACTTACCAATTGCATTTCTCAACGAGTGATGGGCTAACAAATCATAAAAATCTGGGTGTTCATCGAACTTGTCCCCCAAATAAAACCGATACAAGGCAAAAGTTTCCCTTCCAAGAGCATCGGTATCTGGATACTTTTGTGCAGCAAGCTCTAGCCCTTCGTTGAATCGAATGGCGACGTTTTCTCTTGGTAGCAACCATGCATAATTCGGTGCGAGTTTGTTATGCAGAGAATCAATTAGTGAGTCCAACCTCTCCGGATAGAAAAACAGGCTGTACTGGCTAGGAGTCAACTTGACTGGGTAGGTCACCAATTGTTGGTTTAACTCTTCCATCGGCTCACCCGCCACTTCTCCACTCATAACTGCGCAGAGGTGTGGCTTGTCCTCGTTAAGACAAGGCGTGTAGATCTGGCAATGTTCACCTTTAAAGGCTTGTTTTGGGATATCTGTTAAAATCGAGTAAAAAGAGGTAATAACCATCGGATCATAGAAACGCAATAACGCTTCTTGTCCATCTGGATAAATCACAGACAACCAATTTCGCCAATGCTGATAAATTTGTTTTAAGCTGCCTTTATAGCGACCAACGACACCGAGTCTCTCATAATATTTGGTGTAATCATTCAACCAATACAATAGGCTTTCACCGGGGTTTCCATCAACAATGGTAATTAATACCGGGGATGCATCTTGATATTGCATGTACTTGCTATCTTGCCATAAGTAACACCACTCTACATCAGAGCGCAGCCTCATCGTTTTCCAAAACTCATTCGCTTCAGGGTGCTGCACTTGATCGAAAATGACATACAGGGTGCCCTCTTCCGTTTCGGATAGAACTTCAAAAATCGACTTTAAGTTATCCACTTACCAAACACCTTTTAAAAAACGTTTTACAGATGCACATCAATGCCATAGCGCTCTCTTAAGATTTTTTCATCAGCCAACTTGGATTCTTCAGATTGAGGCTTTAGAAATCTATTCACTCCTTCAACCTTACACTCTGAACGCGGCTCGATCATTTTCTGTTGGATGGTAAGCATTTTTTGGTACGCTTCCGACTTGCTATCCATGTTATTTAAGCGATTCTGTACTGCATAAGCCAAGGTCACACCAGACTTATCCATTACAAAGGGGTCAGCACCATTGTCCAAAAGGTAAATAGCTTCATCAAAACTTGTTAATACAAAGTTAAACATAGGAGTTTGACCCAAAGTATCTTTCGCATTTACGTCTGCACCGTACTCAACTAACAGCTTTAACGAGTCATTTCCTGCTAATTCAGGCACGTTAAAAATTAAGCTGTCTCCTTTATCTGATAAGTTCGGATCCATACCACTCTCTAACATAGCATTTAGAGCTTCAGTGGTTTTTCGCCACATAGCCAAGTAAGCAACAGAACCATTTTGTCCTCGAGAGCCTAATTTAGCTGAAGGGTCAGCTCCCAATGCCATCAACATTTTGATAGCTGGAATATTGGTATCTGCAACGGAAAAAGCGAGTAAGGTGTAGTTTTCCGTACCCGGAGCATCAATGTCCGGTAATTTTTCTGCCAACTGCTTAGCTTTTTCAATATCCTTTTTCTTAATGGCTTCGGCAACTGTTAGTAAATCACCTGAAAAAAACACTTCTGGATACGGTTTACTACGAAACATATTGAGCACTCCTGCTTTCGCGGTCAAAGGCAGCAGTAGTACAGTACCCAGTAATACAGCCACCACTTGGTTTAACATCCGCTGATGCTCCGTTTAAAGTTTCGCATCAATGCCATAACGCTCGCGTAGAATCTTTTCATCAGCCAACTTGGATTCTTCAGATTGAGGCTTTAGAAATCTATTCACTCCTTCAACCTTACACTCTGAACGCGGTCGATATCCCCTAGGCTCTTTGCAATAGACGATGTCGTTACGAAAACGCTCACCGTAAGGGGTTAGTGCCGGAAACTTCACACCAAGATCTATCATCTTCTGTTGGATGGTAAGCATTTTTTGGTAAGCCTCTGTAGACTTATCCATATTATTAAGCTCATCCTGAACAGAATAAGCCGTTGTCATTCCTGATCTATCCATTACAAAAGGATCCGCACCATGGTCCAGCAGATATAACGCCTCATCGAAACTAACATTAATAAAATCAAATAAAGGCGTTTGGCCTAAGCGATCTCTGGCATTTACATCAGCACCAAACTCAACGAGAAGCTTGAGCGAGTCATTGTCTCTAAGTTCAGGAACTTTATAAATCAATGTTCTATCAGTTTCTCTTTGATCAGGGTCCATCCCTGACTCAAGCAGAGCTCTTAGCGCTTCCGTGCTTCGATTCCACATTGAAAAGGAGCCAATTGTCCCCCTATCTTTATGTCTACCTATTTGATGGGCAGGGTCAGCCCCAAGCTCCATTAGCATATGGATCGCTGCAGCATTTGAATCCGCTACCGAAAATGCTAGAAGCGTAAAGTTTTCGAAACCAGTTTTATCGATGTTGTCTAGATTTTTGGAAAGTTCTTTAGCCCTATCAATATCGTTGCTCTTTATCGCTTGGGCAATGGGTAACAACTCTCCCGAAAAAAAAGTCTCAGGTTTAGGTTCTTTATTTGACATACTTCGTCCTCCAGACACAGCATTAAATGAACACAAAATAGCTACTAGAATTAAATAACTTAAACTACGAGCCATAGATTAGGCCTGCTTTGCAAGTGAATGTAAGTCATTCACTTTACGTTCTTCTATCGCCTCTCGCATCATATCCATCCCATGTAAGTCGAGCTTTTCTTTTCCTTTAACACCAGCGTAACCAATAGCGCTCCCAGCTAGGGCTCCAATCATGGCTCCTCGCGATCCCAAACCAGCGGCTATTGCCCCCCCAACCCCTGCTGCTGTCAAAGTCAGTGATTTAGGTTTCGGTAAGCTATGGGTTGTGTTTCCAATAGCACTTGGAGCCACGCGGTTAATCAAAAGGGCATCTTCCTGTAAGTAGGTCAGAAGTTCTCCGTCAATCCGATAACGAGTAATATTGTCATCACTCCCTTGATGTTCATCTCCAACACCATATCGTGCTACTGTCTTCTTGTGCAGTCCTGCACTGTTAAATGTTGTCGTGGAGAAATTACCCGCCTTAGAGGCTGCTGACGATAACCCACCTCCGAGAGAATGACCTGCGATTTCCACAGGTAGACCATTCTTTCTTAATATTTTACCGATCTTTACAGCTTGCTTGTAATAATCAGAATCATTCTCTCTGTTCAAACCTTGCCTTATATTGTTCAGCCAATCTTCTCCATTTTCAGTACCACGAAAGACCAAAACTGGTTTCGAGTTATCACCAAACACATCTGTATCTGGCATATATACTTCGGCTTTAAAATTAGTGTCTCCAACTCGTAGGTGTTCTTTAGATAATCCTAATTCATCCAAATCTTCATCACTCGCCAACGACCAGCCAGAGTCGTTATCAAAATCATCTGCTAGTTGCTTGCGCCTATCATCTAGTTCATCAACGGGCTTATCTAGTGTGTAGATGTGGTCACTAAGCATGGCTTTTTCAGCGGCATCCATATCTTTACTAAAGCGTTCTGCCTTCTCAGGGGCCTTAGCACTCGCTTGTTCTGTAATGGCTTCTCGTGCTTTACGTCGCATCGCCTTGGTGGTTTCACCTTCTAGCAGCGCCAACATCTCTTTTTTCGACGCACCGTTTTTTACCGAGTTAACAATCTCTTCAGCCAGAGGAGGCAAGGCGCCGGGTTGAACTTCTGTCAGTTGCGTTTTCACCTGCTGCTTTGCTAGCTCAGCAAATTGCTCGGGTATGAAAGGCGCTTTCGCCCAAAAAGCGGGCTTTGGTGTCGCCATCGGTAGGATACGCAAGAATGGAATTTTTTCCCCGCTTGCGCCTTCACCACATTCATGTGTTGGAGACTGATATGGCGTGTCCCCGATGAATACATTTCCCGAGCCTGATGCAACAGATCCACCACAATCAATAGCATCCCCGACACGAGCTGCTGGCTTTCCGTTTATTGAAACGTTTGACGAACCAGCAGATATGCTACGCCCATGGACACCATGTGGCTTATAAGGGCACGGACAAGCGTGGAGTAAAACCGCATCCCCTTTTCGAGCTGCTGGTTTACCATTAATAGATACATCACCACTGCCCGCTATAATCGGCGTGGCAGGGAAACATCCGTGACCACCGCCGCTGTCACCTAACCTTGCTGCACTCGGCATGATTACCCCCTCTCATCCGGACCATCAGGTTCTTGAGGTTTATCAGGGTCTTGCGGCTTGATCATAGCAGGAGCTGTACCAGTATCGGGTGAACCACCTTCGTTAATTTTGACCTTGGTTCCTGAAATAGTTACCCCACCGCCATCAATTTTAACGAACCCACCTGGTCCCTTAATTGTGAGGGAGTCTCCAGCTTCTAGTACAACTTTGGTTGCTTTTAAGTAACTTTCGTTTGCAACACTCACACGTTGGTTGGCACCAATCTCTTTTTCTTCAGATGCGCCAATTTGAGTGACTGTACTTCCATCAATCTTAGAGATAATTCCGCCTACAACGTGCTGACTTATCTTGCCTAAAATCTGCTTAATGACATCTCTGCCAATTTTGATCTGATGATCTTGACCAAATTCTTCAATCACATTTTTGCCAACCATTCGATTGACATTTTCAGTGATCATTTGCAGCCAGTTCCGACCCACTCTTAAGTGTCGATCTACACCGACCAGCTCTCGATGATTGTTCTCAGTAATGATGTCTTGGTCTTTCTGTGCGTGAATGAAGATTTGCTCAATACTAGCCTGATCTTCAAAACGGATTTCGTTAGAACCTTCTCCCTGATGGGTTTGTGTTTTTATAACAGTGCGAGTCTTATGGTTTGGCAGTATATAAGGTGTCACATTAGTCGCATGATAAGTCCGGCCAGTGATAATGGGCTGATCCGGGTCGCCATGCAGAAACGACACGATGACCTCGTGGCCAATACGTGGAATCGCCATAAAACCATATTGAGCCCCAGCCCAGCCTTGAGAAACACGAACCCAACATGAACTATGTTCGTTTTGCTTACTCTCTCTGTCCCATGGGAAATGAACTTTCACTCGACCATGTTCGTCACAGTAGATTTCTTCACCTGCTGGGCCAACCACCTTCGCTATCATTGGGCCATCAACCTGTGGCTTCGGCTGAGGTTTCGCACGCCACGTTTTATTAGCTGGTATAACGGTAAACTGGTTTGAATAGGTGGTGGCTCCATGGCCTCCATCCTCTTCTAGAGCTTGAGGTTGTGTACCTTGGTGAGTCACTTCAACCACGACCCAATCACGGTTGGCGCTCGCCTCTAGGTTGTCACTTAAATCAAACTTCGTACCAGCCCGAAGAGCGGGATGATTACTTTTTCCACTCCCCAAACTCGACTCTCGACGTAAGTACTCTAGACGAAGCTGGCTGAAAGCGCTCCCTGCACCATCATCCTTATATCGACCGGGGAAATCATAGTACTCATAACTGCTTTGTTGAAAGCTCAGATCGGAACCTGTTTTTTCTTGTAAGAAGCCATAATTGGGCTTCTTAAAACTGTAATCTTTAAATGTAAGATGGCTAGGCTCACTCTGATGTTCAATGAGAAACTGAGAAACAAAAGGATTGTCGGTTTGTCCCCCAGATAGACCGTTGTGAGGCACAAGCCCCGAATACTTAGAAATGAGTGTGTTGTCATCAAAAAAAATAACTGTGTGCTTTCCATCAGCCTGTTCAATGTAATAGGTGATACCTTCTTCTGCCGCTAAGCGATGAACAAATGCCAAGTCACTTTCTCGGTATTGCACACAAAACTCACGCTGGGAAAGGGTTCTTTTCAACGCAAAACTGAAGTCTATGACGCCCATTTCCTGCAAAATTTGGCTAATGATGTCTTGAACTGTTTTGAATTGGAAAATACGGCTATTGTGGCGAAGTGATAATCGCTCAAGGGCTGGTACTAAGACAAGTGAATACGAGGTATGGTGATGGCCGATATCACCTTGGGAGAATTGGCGAACAATTCCGTGGACATACTGCACTGCCTCGCCGTTACATTTCATGACCAGTTGGGCAGTTTTATCCACCACTTGTTGGGCTGTTATACTCGGTTGCCGACTGGCTAGCTCAATATTATAGCGAAAACCATAACAAGCTTGAGAAACATCAAAACGTGAATCCGAGAGAGATTCTTTGCCTTGGTAGCCTGTAACTACAAATGTTTCTTCCGGTAATCCATCAACGGTTAGGGTGAATGTTAACTTTGCCATCAACTGTGCCTTTTTTATATGGAAAATAAAGACCAGCTAGGCTGTTCCCAACCACGCTGGTCTGACCTAATCTTCACGCTGAGATGAGGATTACGCCTCGATTGGTTTACGCCAGTCGTCAGAGCCTGAGGTGCCCGCGTTAACGTGGTCCCAAGTGATTTTGCGGTAAGACAGAGACACAGTCACATTCTGAGTAAAGTCAGATTTGGCTGGGTCTTGGCAGTGTGGCATTTCACAGTGGATGTCGACGATAGACGCGTTTTCCAGCTTAGTAGTGAAGAAGTTTTCTTGTTTGCCTTCGATAGAGGTGCGATACCACTTTAGCTCAACAGACTTCAACTTTTCACCAGACGATAATGCGTTGTATAGAAGTGGAACAGATTTATTCAAGCACACTGTAAATTTAAACGGTTTATGTACACGTTGACCTGACGGCTGGCCAGATTGTGGGTCCGTCGGTACCGTCACTACGTGGTCAAACTGCTGAACCAGCATCTCATCTTCGTGGCCTTCAACGAATGAATCGCCGATAGAGTCAGCAGTACATGCACCTGCAGTGATAAGACCCTGAGTTTGGCCTTCGATAGAGATATAACATGGAGTTGGCATAGCTATTTCCTTTCTAAAAAATCATTAAATAAATGAAAGCGTTAACGCGCTCTGCGCACCGTCGCGATAGAAAGAGCAAGTGGGATGCCAACTTTCACACCATTCAAAATCAATAAGTTATAGAAACAACCCCATCAACAAAGCAAAAAGTTGCCCAACGCTGAGCAAGATCTTGCTTAGCAGGCAAAAAATCACTCGGTTAAGTGAGTAACTGAACCTGTTTTTACTGCAAATTACACAATCCACTTGAGTAGACTATGGTTACCATACATCATTGAATCACTACCATCAGTTGACTTAGCGGCACCTTAACCTCCTGAATCCTCGTAAATTCATTGAGATTTCTGGCTTTGGCGTAATCGTTCTAACTGTTGCTGCTTCTTCAATTCGGCTTCGTGATTCGCCTTTATTGTCAGAACTCGCTGATAGTTATGCTCCAACGCTTCGGGTGTCAGTTCTGCGAGATTCATGGATTGACTGAGCTCAGTGATGAATTGGTGCTTTTGTGGGTCTTCGCCTGCCCATCTCTACGCGGTATTTGATCCGGCCTCACGGTTGGATTGGTTATCACCTAATCATCCATACACTTGATTAATCATCGATTTTCTTTCATCAAAGCGCGCATTAACAACGGAAACTTGCTCTGGTGTCGGGTCCAATAAGTCATTCAGCGCTGCAGTACGGTCTTTTTCAAGCTCTGTCACCGCCTCTCGCTACTGCTTATCCATTTCAGTGCGTGATTTTGTCTCTGCCATACTGAAAAGGTTGGCATAGTGCTCGTTGGTAAAAAACTGCTTAGCCATATGGATTTGGCCTGTCACGTCTTTCATTAACGCATCGAGTGGTACCACCTTCACCGCCTCATTACCACTTGCCATACGAATTTCCGTCACTGGTACAGTTTTGGTCGTACCGTACTCATACGTCACTTTCAAACCGACCACCACACCCGGCTGATCGCCTTCACGGTTTGGGTCAATATCGGCAACAAAATCATGGCGCAGATACTCTTTATCCTTAATCACCTTACCCGATTCAGCTCTTGATTTTTTGTAAATTAAATCGGCAATATAGCTCTATTTTGGTTTGCAAAAGTTAGTATTAGATTAGGTATCTAATACAACCCACCTCCTTTGTGATTTTAATTCGGAAACAAAAAAATTCCTATTTAATCAACTAGAGGTGAATATATAAAATCAGTATATTAATTGCGATTTATATGTAGTGGCTAAATTATTCGCGATGAAGCCACTTGGATAGATAAGTGATGATATTCAAGCACCTTGAGGTTACTTGAGTATATAGAGGAAAAAATGAAAAAATTATCGCTGTTGTTATCGCTTTGTTCGCTGGGTTTCGTTACTAGTGGTTGTTTTGCTGGTGAATGGTTGAAAGGGGTTTATGTTAACCAAGATGGGTCATCTTTGATGGATGAGGCTATCTTCTGTGATAGCGGCAAAGTATACGCTGGCATGGCTCCAAGACTGTACCAAATTGAGGTAAAAGACGACGGTAACTACGTCGTGTTGAACTCGAACGGCAAGTTCACTTTTAAGATCTCAGACGACAGAACAGAGTTATTTCCTGCTGATGGATTTACCTCAAAGTGGTTCACTGAAACCAGCCTAAAGCTAGATCCAAAACGAAACGATACTTGTAACTGGTAATCGCGTTAACAGGTAAGTGCATCACGCTATGTTATTACTTACACTTGAGCCTATTGAAGGTAAAGAAGCAATTCAAAGAATGTTTGTAGAAGAGTTCGCCAAATGCAAAGATGGTTTGTATCGTGGAGAACATTTTTTAGGATGATCAATGGGCTATCTTAGAATGGAAAGACCCAATAGGTTTAATAGACTGTGGCTTTTTCAAAATTCAAAATGGCTTAATTCAATTTCAACGAGGTCACTGGGACAATTGCGCAATGCGCCTTCAGCATTTTCGCATTGCATAATTGCCCGTTAGCTTAGCGTTAAATCTATAAGGAGTATTAATGAAGATCGTGAAACGTCTCCTCAAGGAAGGAGAAAACAAGGTGTCTATTTTCGAGAAGGCTTTGGCCGAGGGACTTAATCCAAAAAAGGTTTCGAAATATCTAGCAATGTACCCCGATGCCGAAGAGTCTGAGAAATACAATAGAGCCAACAAAATCTTGATTGGCATGTATTCTGTTCTGGTTTTATTCGGTTTACTGGGTGCAGCGCCAATTCTCTCTGAGTTACCATATGGTGCAATACTTGGGGTTCTGGCCTTTGCGCTATTGATCCCTGGTGTAGTTATAAACTGTATTTATAAAAAACAGTCGATTGGGTATTTGATACTTTGCATTTTCCTCTTTAAGGGAATTCTTGATTCATTCAAAGGGTACGAAGCAGACCCTGTTGGGGTTTGGGTAGGAGTAGTCATTAATGCCTGCCTTATTGTTTATGTGGTTATATTGAAAAACAAGCTCTTCCCTCATCAAAATTTCTTTAACACAAAGAAGAACGATGAGGGTGTTTCTATCTTCACCAAAGATTTAACAAGTCAAGCAAGTGGGACTGCCTAACCGGCAGCCCCTTCTTGAGGCGTTAACCCATGGATATTTTTATCTGAAGCAGACGCGTTAGAGTTAAGGCTTTAACTCTAAATTATCCAAAAACGATTTTGAGCAACAAAAAACACCAACCATTAGCCTTTTGAAGAACAGATACCGCAAACCTTGATTCGAAATCTTGGGGCTAAACTGGCGACTAGCAGTGGAATTTTTGAAAGTGTTTAGGGCTAAATTGGGGCTTTTTGAAAGGTTGAATACGGTTTTATTTTCCACTTCACTGTTTATAAAAACAGTGTTAGCCAAAAACAAAGCGCCCCTTACGGAGCGCTCTGTGGAGAGATTTTCGGTTACTGCCAATCAAGGATAACTTTGCCAGAAAGCCCGCTGCGCATAGCATCGAAGCCCGTTTGGAAGTCATCAATTTTGTAATGGTGAGTGATGATAGGCGTTAGATCGAGACCAGATTGGATCAGGCTCGCCATCTTATACCAAGTTTCGAACATTTCACGGCCATAGATACCTTTGATCACCAAACCTTTGAAGATCACTTGGTTCCAATCGATCGCCATATCTGAAGGTGGGATACCTAATAAAGCAATACGACCACCGTGATTCATGGTTTTCAGCATAGAACTAAAGGCACTCGGTACGCCTGACATTTCAAGGCCGACGTCAAAACCTTCCGTCATGCCAAGTTCACTCATGACCTCTTCTAACTTTTGTTCCGCAACATTCACGGCGCGTGTCACGCCCATTTTGCGTGCAAGCTCAAGACGATATTCGTTGACATCAGTGATCACCACATGGCGCGCACCAACGTGTTTCGCCACTGCGGCCGCCATGATACCGATTGGACCAGCACCAGTGATCAGCACATCTTCGCCGACTAAATCAAATGACAATGCGGTATGTACCGCGTTACCAAATGGGTCAAAAATCGAGGCTAGATCATCGGAAATACCATCTGGGATCTTGAAAGCATTAAACGCAGGGATAACTAAGTATTCAGAAAATGCACCAGTGCGGTTCACACCAACACCCACAGTATTACGACATAAGTGAGTACGACCACCGCGGCAATTTCGACAATGGCCGCAAGTAATATGACCTTCGCCAGACACGCGATCACCTAATTCAAAACCGCGAACTTCTTGACCAATGCCAACCACTTCACCGACGTATTCATGGCCAACCACCATTGGCACTGGGATGGTTTTTTGTGACCACTCATCCCAGTTATAGATGTGAACATCGGTGCCACAAATCGCGGTTTTCTTAATTTTAATCAGCAGATCGTTGTGACCAAGCTCAGGCATTGGCACTTCGGTCATCCAAATACCTTGCTCTGGTTTAAGTTTGGATAATGCTTTAATTTTCATCTAATGAGCCCCATTTCTTGGCCAACAGCAATAAACGCATCAATGGCGTGGTCGAGTTGCTCGCGGCTATGCGCGGCTGACATTTGTGTTCTAATACGAGCTTGGCCTTTTGGCACGACAGGGAACGAGAAACCAACAACATAAATGCCCTTAGCTAGTGCTCGTTCTGCAAACTCTGCTGCAACGATAGCATCGCCGAGCATAATCGGGATGATGGCGTGATCCGCGCCACCCATAGTGAACCCCGCGCCTTCCATACGAGTACGGAAATGCGCGGCGTTATCCCAAAGTTGGTCGCGAAGCGCGGCGCTTTCTGCCAGTAAATCCAGCACGCGAATCGATGCTGCAACAATCGCTGGCGCAACCGAATTAGAGAATAAATAAGGACGTGAACGTTGACGAAGCCAATCAATTACCTCTTTTTTACCGGAAGTGTAGCCACCTGAGGCACCACCCATCGCTTTACCAAGGGTACCGGTGATGATATCAATACGGTCAATCACATCATGGTATTCATGCGTGCCACGGCCATTTGCACCCATAAATCCAACCGCGTGTGAATCATCCACCATGACGAGCGCGTTGTATTGATCGGCTAAATCACAAATCGCGGGCAAGTTTGCGACTACGCCATCCATTGAGAATACACCATCCGTTACGATGAGCTTATTACGAGCGCCCGCCGCATCGGCTGCGATCAACTGCTGTTCCAACTCTTGCATGTTATTGTTGGAGTAACGAAAACGCATCGCTTTACATAAACGCACACCATCAATGATTGAGGCATGGTTCAACGCGTCAGAGATAATCGCGTCTTCTTTATCTAAAATAGTTTCAAATAAACCGGTGTTTGCATCAAAACATGAGGTGTAAAGAATCGTATCTTCTTTACCTAAGAATTGAGAGAGCTTCTGTTCCAGTTGCTTATGAATATCTTGCGTACCACAGATGAAACGTACCGAAGCCATACCAAAGCCGTGACTGTCCATGCCTTGCTTCGCCGCTTCAACCAACGCAGGGTGATTAGCCAAACCAAGGTAGTTGTTGGCACAGAAGTTCAACACTTCTTCACCAGTAGAAATTTCGACCGCCGCTTGTTGCTGCGAGGTAATCACACGTTCAGATTTATACAGACCTTCCGCTTTGATTTCCTCAAGCTGGTTTTGGATCTGTTGATAAAATGCAGAAGACATTGCTACGTCCTTATTTTTATATAGCGCAATAGCTATGGTGTAGGGCAGCCTAAACGAAAAATAGACCCTTCATTTACACTGTAAAATCGCTTAATGGTATTTTAGTTGATCCCATTTACGACTATTATCCCATGACATGGAAAACCATTCGTGAACTTCAGGCACAAATACAATTATGATCACGCATCGTCTTATCGCCCTGCTGCCTGATTTAGCGGCTTTCATTCTCGTCGTCAATGAAGGTAGCTTTACGGCAGCCGCTCAAAAGCTGGGGGTAACACCTTCGGCATTAAGTAAATTGATTACCCGTTTAGAACAAGCGCTATCAGTGAAGTTATTTGAGCGAACCACGCGCCAGCTCTTAATCACTCAGGCAGGAAAGCGCGTTTATGATCAAAGTTTGTTGATGGTCAACGCTGCGCAGCAAGCGGTTGAGCTTTCAACCTCTGACCACACCGAACCTGCAGGTGCACTCACTGTTGCGGCACCTGAAGCATTTTTGAATTCAGTTCTGCAACCCCTTGTGCTTCCTTTTCTAACTCAATACCCTGAAATTCAACTTAAGCTGAGAGCTGCAGATGGTGCGATCGATTTATTCAAACACAATATTGATGTGGCGTTTAAACTGACTGATAAGCCAGATGAAAACTTGGTACTGCGTGAAATTGGCAAAACCCACTTAGTGTTGTGCGCCAGCCCAGAATATATAGCGGCCAGAGGCACGCCCACCCACCCTATCGAATTAACGGATCACGACTGCTTGTATCTTGCCGAAACCGAGCGTGACCATCTCTGGGATTTTCATAAAGAAGATGAGTTCCATACAGTGGCCGTCTCAGGCCGCTATGCAGTAAACCACTCACAAATGCGTTTGAACGGCGTGAAAAATGGCTTAGGTATCGGTATCTTCCATGATTTTGTCATTCAGCAAGCGCTCGTTGAAGGCAGCGTCGTCCGGCTATTAGCCGATTGGACGATCAAAAGTAATTACTACGGCTCAATTGCCATGCAATATCCGCAAACCAAGTACATGCCAGCAAGGCTGCGGGTGTTCATTGATTACGTCACTGAACATTTGGTCAGCCAGCTCAACAAATAAAGGTTAATCATGCTAAAACGAATCCACCACGCGGCGATTATTTGTTCAGACTACGCACGTTCCAAAGCGTTTTATACTCAGATCTTAGGGCTGCCTGTTATTGCTGAAAATTACCGCGCCGCTCGCGATTCATACAAGCTGGATCTTGCTCTGCCCGATGGCGGACAAATTGAGCTGTTCTCATTTCCAAATACACCACCAAGACCAAGCTTCCCTGAAGCTCAAGGGCTACGACATTTAGCGTTTGTGGTGGACAGTGTCAGTGAAGTCAAAGCGTATTTAGAGGAAAAAGGCGTCATCGTCGAACCCATCCGCGTTGATGAGTTCACTGGTCGAGAATACACATTTTTCGCCGACCCAGATGGTTTACCGTTAGAGCTTTATTCTGAATAGTGAATAGTGGAAGGAATCAAGGCTATTTTCTAACGCCAGTACAACAGATTAAATAATGGTGGCGCACGAGGAACTTGTTTTTCAAATCGTACACTTAGAGCCAAAAAAGTGTAGCTGTCTGAAACAAACAAGTTCAGTCGTGTCAGTAAAGGTGTCGTTGGAAGTGAATCTTGATGAAAGGTGGAGAAATGAGCAAAGGGACAGGGTTTCGTATGCTGTGTCTGTACTTTTCCCTCTTCAATTTGAACCAGCTCAAAACCATTAATGGTACACAGTGTGGCCCAAACCCCCGCCGTATTGCCATGCGCGTTTATTACAGGCATAAGCGACACCAACACCCAACTGAGCGCGCTGGTGAGCAACATTATTCTGTTAAAACGGTTTAGGCGAATCATAGCAACACTCAATTTTTTCTTGTTGACACTATATAACGCAATGATAAAAATAACAGTGCGGCAGCGCTAAAAACTTAACAAACACCCTCAAGTTCGCTACAAATCGTTAGCTTAAAGACGACGTTTCAAGATGCATATCAATGTGACTCCATTCACGCTTTGTCTATCAATCCACCCAAACTAGGAAATATTCCTAACTCAGTTAGGCCATGCCCTCAAGTCAATCGCCAAGCCGATTTTTACAATCACTCTATGATGCAGCCAGACGGTTGCTAGCCATTCGACTCTGGTGTGAATTGACTGACAGCAGAGATTTCTTTGACGTGATTTTCTAAGGATTTCACATGCTAAAACTTTTGCAACAGGTTCGGCTACCGACCCTCGATCTCCCCGCAGCAGAACGCCGTAAAATGTGGTTCAAACCATTTTTACAATCATACCTTGTGGTGTTTATTGGCTACATGGCGATGTATTTAGTGCGCAAAAACTTCAACGTTGCACAAAACGATATGATTTCAACCTACGGCTTGTCGATGACACAGCTAGGGCTGATTGGTCTTGGTTTCTCGATCACTTACGGGATTGGTAAGACAGTGGTCTCTTACTACGCCGATGGCAAGAACACGAAACAGTTCCTACCTTTTATGCTGATCCTTTCTGGTATTGCAATGCTTGGATTTAGCATGAGCATGGGCGGTTCAAGCGTCAGCATTTTCCTAATGGTTGCTTTTTATGCGCTAAGCGGTTTTTTCCAAAGTACTGGTGGGCCATCAAGCTACTCCACTATCACCAAATGGACGCCCAAAAATAAACGCGGCACCTACTTAGGTTTATGGAATATGTCGCACAATGTCGGCGGCGCAGGTGCGGCAGGCGTAGCACTGTTTGGTGCAAACTATCTCTTTAATGGTCACGTTGTGGGCATGTTTGTGTTCCCATCAATCATCGCATTAGTGGTGGGTTTCATTGGTTTGCGTTACGGTAGTGACTCTCCTGAAGCATACGGTTTAGGTACGGTCGAAGAGTTGTTTGATGAAGCGGTCAGTGAGGAAGATATTGCTGCGGAAGAAAACCAAATGACCAAACGTGAGATCTTTGTTGAATACATTTTGAAAAACAAAGTGATTTGGTTACTCTGCTTTGCCAACATCTTCCTCTACATCGTGCGTATCGGCATCGACCAGTGGTCTACTGTGTATGCCTATCAAGAACTTGGTTTGTCAAAAGAAGCGGCCATTTCAGGCTTCACTCTCTTTGAAGTGGGCGCATTAGTCGGCACTTTAATGTGGGGTTATCTGTCCGATCTTGCTAATGGCCGCCGAGCTTTGGTCGCCTGTGTCTCTCTGGGACTCATCATTGTTGCGCTCGAATTCTATCAGCACGCCACCAGCGAGTTTATGTATCTCGGGTCACTGTTTGTGCTAGGTTTCCTTGTTTTTGGCCCACAATTACTGATTGGTGTTGCTGCGGTTGGCTTTGTGCCGAAAAAAGCGATCAGTGTCGCCGATGGCGTTAAAGGCACCTTTGCTTACTTAATTGGTGATAGTTTTGCCAAACTTGGCCTAGGTATGATCGCCGACGGTACACCGATTTTTGGCCTCACTGGCTGGAAGGGCACCTTTGCTGCGCTCGACACTTCAGCGATGATCTGTATCGTACTGCTGATTTTTGTCGCGATCGCAGAAGAGCGTAAGATCCGCCATGAGAAAAGGCTAAAGCTGGCCGCAGCTGCCGCTTAGCTCCCAGCAAAATCAAACGCGATATTCTCTTTTATGAGTGTGTCGCGTTTTATTGTGCCACCCCTTCCTTTTTGACGCGCTAGACTCCTCTATAATGGCACCCATAGCAAAGGGATATATTGCTTGTTTAATTGTCTCTGTGGCGTTAGTTTAAGCTCCCTTTTTACTCAGGCAATATAAACAGCGGGGATTGTGATGATCAAAGTAGCACTAGTGGATGACCATATCGTGGTACGTTCAGGCTTTGCCCAACTCATGAACCTTGAAGACGATATCCAAGTGGTCGGCCAATTTAGCTCGGCGGCCGAAGCGCGCGCAGGGCTTCCCGGCACAGGGGCAAACGTCTGTATTCTTGATATTTCAATGCCTGATGAAAGCGGGCTGTCGCTGCTTCAAGATCTCCCCTCTGGGATAGCATGCATTATGCTGAGCGTTCACGATTCCGCGGCCATGGTCGAAAAAGCCTTGGAGGCTGGAGCAAGAGGCTACTTAAGTAAACGTTGTAGCCCCGATGAACTCATCCAAGCCGTACGAACCAGCGCCCACGGTGGTTGCTACTTAACACCCGATATTGCGCTTAAACTCACCTCTCCCAAGCGCGAGGCAAAGCTATTAGCACAGTTGACCAAACGTGAGCGGCAAATCAGTGAAATGCTGGCTGCCGGGCTGGATGTGAAAGCGGTCGCCAATGAGCTTGGACTTAGCCACAAAACCATTCATGTCCATCGCGCCAATGCCATGGATAAGTTAGGTGTGAGCAATAACGTGGCCTTAGCGAAATATTTTTCTGACTCATTCTAATGCCACGCTATTTTATTACGTCACTCTGCGCTTGGTTTCTGCTCTCTTGCAGTTGGTTTTGCTTGTGGGTTATCGCCTACTATTTTGTCAACGATCCGGAACTGGCGATCTTCTTCTTTCCTTTTGCTCTGCGTTTAGGCACTGCGCTGCACAGTCCACAACGTTACTGGCCCGCGATTTATGGTGCAGAATGGTGGCTGACGATTGCGCTCGCCATGCTAATGGAACAACCTCAATGGCTGACCGTACTCGCCGCCAGTATCGCAACGCTGCCCTTAAACCTGCTCGCCCAGCGCTACTACCACGGAAGTCAGTGGCGTCGCTTTATTGTGATGGGCGGGTTGATCCTCGCCAGCGCTATCATTAATACGCTGGCCACCACCTACCACGGCCATGCCGCGTCAATGGTGATGTTAGTCAGCATCACAGCTGGCTTAATGATTGTGCCAAGCTGCTATTTGATATGGAATTATCTTTTCCAAAGCACTTGGGTTCCACTGACGGCGAACTTAGTCTCTCGTCATATCGAATTTCGCACGCGTCACGTCTTACTCTACTCTTTACTATTTATTTTAAGCATTGCGCTGCAAATTGGTTTACCTGATGAACTTCGGCGTTTTGCGCCATTTTGTTTAGCCATCCCGATCATTTTGCTCGCTTTTCGCTACGGCTGGCAAGGTGCATTGCTCGGTACGCTGCTCAATAGCATTGCATTGATCGCGGCTCGTAGTGGTGTCTCTAATATGGAAGTCACTGATCTCCTGCTCTCTCTTTCAGCACAAAGTTTAACCGGCATTTTGCTGGGAATGGGTGTGCAGCGACAAAGAGATCTCAACACCAAGCTGCGCCAACAGCTTGATCGTAACCAAAATTTGTCCCGCCAATTAGTCAAAGCTGAAGAATCTGTTCGGCGCGATATTGCTCGCGAGCTGCACGATGAGATCGGTCAAAATATTACCGCTATCCGTACTCAAGCCAGCATTATTCAACGCGTCGAATCTCAACCCGTCACCAGCAATTGTGCTAAAACCATTGAATCTCTCTCTTTAAATGTTTACGACACAACTAAAAGTTTGCTAACCCGTTTACGCCCCAAAACCTTAGATGATTTAGGCCTAGTCGAAGCACTGGATCAACTGCTGCGTGACCTTGAATTTGAGACGCACGGCATTCAAACCCAAGTGGTTTGGACGGGGAATTCAACCACTCAACTGCAAAAGTTAAGTGATGCCACCAAGGTGACCCTTTATCGATTGTGCCAAGAGGCGCTCAATAATGCCTTGAAATACGCAGAAGCTAGCCACATTGTGATTGAGTTTTCGTTGGCAAGTGATGTCACACTGCGCATTCACGATGATGGCATCGGTTTCAAAGCACAAGCGCAGCTGAACGGCTTTGGTTTACGGGGGATGCGTGAGCGAGTCGAGGCATTGGGTGGCCACTTTCAGATTATTAGCCACTGTCAGTCTACAACAGCCAACCACGATCTAAGCGAGAATGGCACTCAGCTTACCGTCACACTGCCCCACTTATAATCGTGGAATATAAAATAAAGCACTATGATAAATTTTCTACGCTCTCAACCACCGCAACCGCTTCTTGCATCAGCGCAGGAGGTTAACCAGCAGTACCGTTATTGGCGCTTTCACATCATGATGGCGATGTATGTCGGTTATGCGCTTTTCTACTTCACGCGTAAAAGTTTGAATTACGCCATGCCCGCGATGATTGCTGACCTCGGTTTAGATAAGAGTGATATTGGCATCATGGGCACGTTGTTTTACATCACCTATGGTATCTCAAAATTTCTGTCCGGGATTTTGTCGGACCGCTCCAATCCGCGCTATTTTATGGGCCTAGGGTTAATGGCAACGGGTTTTATCAATATTCTGTTTGGCTTTTCAAGCTCAATCAGTATGTTCATCTTACTCTGGGTGCTCAATGCTTGGTTCCAAGGTTGGGGATGGCCTTCTTGCTCTAAACTCCTGACAACTTGGTATTCGCGCTCTGAACGTGGTTTTTGGTGGGCGTTATGGAATACCGCTCATAACGTGGGGGGCGCGTTGATCCCATTACTGGTTGGCTTTCTCACTTTCCATTTTAGTTGGCGCGAAGGTTTTATTGTACCGGGCTGTTTAGCCGTTATTGGTGGGGTTTTCTTATGTTGGCGATTGCGTGATAAACCAATGACCCAAGGTTTACCCAGTGTTGGTCAATGGCGTAATGACGCCCTTGAACTGGCGCAAGAAAATGAAGGCCTCGGCCTTAGCACTAAACAGATCTTGCACAAATATGTGTTAGGAAATAAGTACATTTGGTTACTCGCCTTGAGCTATGTACTGGTCTACATAGTGCGTACTGCCATCAATGATTGGGGAAATATCTACCTTACCGAGCAACAAGGCTATGATTTGATCACGGCTAATGGCGCGCTTTCGCTGTTTGAAGTCGGTGGGTTTATTGGATCGTTAGTCGCAGGCTGGGGCTCAGACAAACTGTTTGGCGGCAACCGTGGGCCAATGAACCTGATTTTTTCAATGGGCATTTTTCTTTCGGTGGCAGCGCTGTGGCTGATGCCGTTAACGGGGTTTGTATTCCAAGCCGCTGGCTTTTTTACGATTGGCTTTTTTGTCTTTGGCCCACAAATGTTAGTTGGTATGGCCGCCGCGGAGTGTTCTCACAAAGATTCGGCTGGCGCAGCAACTGGGTTTGTGGGGTTATTTGCGTATATGGGCGCAGCGCTCGCCGGTTACCCGTTAGCCATTATTGTCGAGCAATTCGAATGGCGAGGTTTTTTTGTCACCATTTCTGTTTGCGCCGCTGTGATCGGCTTACTACTGCTGCCTTTCTTACAAGCTCAGTTTTCAGGCAGTGACCACCCCACGAACAATTGAACGTTATATCCAATCCAACGTTATCGTGAGAGGGCCACAAAGCTAATTAACCAAATAAGCGCTTCCAGATACTTGGGTTACGCTGCTCGTGGTATTCAACACGCAGTTCGTCTACCGTCCGCAGCGTTTGTTGAGCTTGTTCTAAATTTCCTTGCTCAAGATCCACTTCGATTTTGTCTAATGCCACGGAAAGCTTATTAAACCCTTCTAAATAGAGATCTTGCTTCTCCGGTGGATAATTTCCCCGTTTTGACTCTTCAACCAACTGACTTAATCTCTCAATGGGTGCTTGCATTGTTTCAACGCTGGTCGCTTCTGCCGCTTGTTTAAATTCAAGCTTCATTTGTTTCATGTTCTGTTTTAAGTCAACATTAGCCGCCGACACGCTAGCCGCAAATAATGCGCAAGCTGTTAGTATCATTATTTTTTTCATAATTATTTCTTTTTATTCTGGCAAGAAGTGCCAAGTTTAATGGATCTCAAGATAAAAGAGGGACAAATTTTTGTCATTTTTTATGACCTCTTTACGGCTTATAGTGTTTGATATTCTGCGATCGCTTTTCGCCCGCGCAGTGCTAAAAAGGCCAGAAACTGCTCGACACTGTGCGTAATCACTTTCTCAGCAGCAATACCAACGTTCTCAAGCAGTTCACTGGCCAGTTGAAGTTGGCCGATATCTTGACAAAAATGGGCATCGCTGCCAGTGGTAACATAAGCACCATGCGCTTTCGCCACCTTAGCAATTTCATAACAGCGATCGACACTCCCTACCCTGCTGTGTCCTTTTAAGGTGCTGTTATTAATTTCTATCGCAACGTGATGCTGGGCGGCGCAGGCGATCACCTCATCAAAATCAAAATCGAAATTAGGGTTACCTAAGTGCCCTAGCGCATCCACTCGTCCACCTTTAATCACATTGATTAACGCTTCGGTATGCGCCGCTTTATCGGCAGGCTGAAATACGGGCTCATGAAAACTGGCGATAACCCAATCTAAGTTTTGATCAACAGAAGGGTGAACATCAATCTCGCCAGCACGATTCATGATGTTGGACTCAATGCCTCGGATAATGGCAACACCGTCTAAAAAGCGCGGCAAAATACGTTGATTGGAGAAGAACCAATAATGCGGCGCTCCAGGCATCGACTGCGCATGATCGGTTGTGCAAAACATTGCTAATCCATTTTCTTTAGCTGAACGCGCGTTTTCAATAAGCGTGCTGTATGCGTGACCACTTGCATAAGTGTGAGTATGAGTATCAACGACAAGATTCATTTTAATTATTCCATTCCAACAGCGATGCTTCAGTGTAACAGCCTCGCTGATGGCACTTCAATCTAAGGGCGATATATTCACCATATCGACACTTTCTGACCGGATAAACACACACCGATGTGAAATGGTTTTTTGCAACTTACCCACATTGAACAATACTTAGCAATGTCATCCAATTCGGAGTTGGTTATGAAACGACGTCGTTACTCACTGAGCATTCACATTACGAGTCTCTTTTTAGTGCTCGCCATGGTGATCGGCATTGTATTGATTGGCATAAGTTATCACCATAGTCAGCAACTACTGACGGTAAGTGCACAAGGATTAAGTAGCGAAAACAGCAAAAAACTGGAATCAGCATTTAAACAAAGTGCCGCACCTATCTTGACTACCCTCGATTTTTTAGCTTTTAGTAACGTAATTGATCAACCGGATAAAGTCATCTCGGACCCACGCCAACTCGCCACCGTTTGGCTGACCTTCCAACGTAATCCACAGTTGGTCGCGCTCTATTATTGTGACGAAGCTGGAGCTTGTACTACATTTCGCTCGCTGAGCTTTGATAAAGCCAAACAGCGTTTTGATGCCCCCGCACAAGCTCAGCTATTGGCCCATTACACTCAAGTTGATGGCACTAACCGCTTTATCTATTTAGACCAGAACCTTAAAAGCCTGCTCGACAAACAAGATAACAACAATAAATTTGATCCTCGCGTGCGTCCTTGGTTTACCTCGGCAAGTCAAGATGGCGCGATACGCTTAACGGAACCTTATTTCTTTTTCTTCCTACAAACGAGCGGCGTCACACTGTCACGTAGATCGGCCGATGGAAAGAGTGTGCTTGGCGCCGATTTCACGCTTGACTCACTGTCAAAACAGATGAGTACGATGGGTTTTTCTGACAGTGCTCAGCTCATTTTGTTCGATAATCAATTTAGACCACTCGCCCAACACAATACTAAGTTCGAGCTACAACAAGATCCCTCACAGATTGCACAGCAGCTACAGCAAAGTACTTTTGCACCAATATTGAATCGGGTCAGCAGCCAAACTTTGTATGAAACGGTCAATATGAATGGCACAACGTGGTCGGTGACGTTAACGCCGGTACTTTTAAACGACAATGTACGCTTGTTGCTGGCAGAAGCGGTACCGCAAGACGATTTGATCGCAGATTTGCTCTCGATGCGAGATCAGCAGATTTTTGTCGCGTTAATCATGCTCGCTATCGCTTTTGCAGTGGTTGGTTTTGTGGCGCAAAGGCTCGCCAGCCCTTTAGGTAACCTAGTGCAATTGACCGACAACATCACGCGCTTTGAATTTAAAAAGACACGCTACCCAAAAAGCCGGATCCGCGAAGTTGCCAATTTAACCCAATCGATAGAGCTCATGGAGCATACACTGCACGACTTGCTGCGACTATTACGCGAAACCGCCAGCAATCAAGAATTCAGTGTGTTAGCCAAAACGATTACCCATCAAAGCTATTTGATCACTCGAGCTGAAACTATTTTGCTCTACACTTACGCCAACGAAAATAACCAATTTATCACCGCAGCAAACCACGCCATCATTCCCTTTAAGCTTGATATCAACCAGTTGTCTCAAGAGATGCCGTGGCTACTTTCTGAACTGCGCAAAGGCCAAACGGTTCATTTATCTAAAACCGATAATTCGATGCGTAAGCATAAAGATGAGCTGTATAATTCTGATCTTTATCTTTTCCCACTGCTCAACCGAGACAAGCAGTTAGTTGGCGTATTAAACCTAGGCTACGAACGGGCCATCACTCCCGATCAGCAAGACAAACATGCATTTTTACGAGAGCTGCTCAGTTTTGCCGAAATCGCTAAAGACAATATCGACAAAATGCAGCGGCAAAAGGAGATGCTCAACTCGTTTATTGAATTGATCGCATCAGCCATTGATACCAAATCCCCTTACACGGGCGGCCATTGTCAGCGAGTTCCTGAATTAACCAAAATGATCACTAAAGCGGCGGAAAACGATCGCACCTATTTCCCACAATTTTCCATGACCAATGAAGAGTGGGAAGAGCTCACTCTCGCCGCTTGGTTGCATGATTGTGGAAAAGTGACCACGCCTGAATATGTGATTGATAAAGCGACCAAATTAGAAACGATCTACGACAGAATTCACGAAATTAGAATGCGTTTTGAGCTGCTCAAATGTCAAGCTGAAACGGACTACTGGCAAGGTGTTGCGCAGGGCAAGAACGAGCCAGATCTCAAGCAGCAGTTGCTGACGAACCAACAAATCCTCGATGAGGAATTTGCTTTCGTCGCGCAGTGTAATATTGGCAGTGAGTTTATGAGCGATGATGACCTTTCCCGCTTAGAGCGAATTGCGCAAAGAGAGTGGAAACGGACCTTAGATGATCAACTCGGTACTTCTTGGATAGAGAACCAACGTGCAGGAGAGTCAAAACCATTGCCCACTATGGAGCGCTTGCTTGATGATAAACCCGTACACCAGTTGCACTGGGTGAACGGTTGCCGTCCACAAGATCTGTGGCAAGAAAACTTTATTTTACAACCGGGAGAACTGCGCTATAACCGAGGTGAGCTCTATAATTTGTCTATTCGTCGTGGCACGCTCACTAACGAAGAACGCTTTATGATTAATGATCACATTGTGCAAACCATCATGATGCTCAAGCGGCTACCTTATCCTGAACATATGAAAAATGTTCCTGATATTGCGGGAAGCCATCATGAACGAATGGATGGCGCGGGCTATCCAAGAGGTTTAAATGAAGAGCAGCTTTCGATCCCCGCTCGAGTGATGGCAATAGCCGATGTGTTTGAAGCACTGACCTCTAGCGATCGCCCCTATAAAAAGGCCAAAACGCTCAGCGAATCGATCGCGATCATGACCACCATGGCCACCACAGGCCATATTGATCCGAAGCTTTACTTACTCTTTTTAGAAAAAGAGATTTATCAAGACTATGCGGATCGGTTTTTACACTCCGATCAGCACAGCCCAATTGATAAAGAAGCACAGATAAAAAAAGTAAAAATGAGTTTGAAGAAGACTTTTTAAAGACCGCGAATATCTAACTCATTCTGGATCAGCACAATGCACTGCGAGGCAAACAGCATTCGAGGCCCAAGGCTGATTTTCTGTGTATTAAGGCGCTTTAAACTGTTCCAACTTTTTTTCGGCATCGGGATGTGGTCAGTAAGTAAAAAGCAGCTGTCGTCAGAAAATTGATGCTCACGGACACTTTCGCCTTTTTTATCCAGTAAATACAAGTGGTAACTTTCAGAAAGGCGTTGCACCAACTTTTCAAAACTGATGGTTTCAACCGTGAGCCCTTGCTCGACCTCTCGGGTTTGCTCTTTGCCCATACCCACGGAAACGTCTAAAGCGTGGCCTATTTTGGTCAGCAAGGCTTGCTCGTGAAAGCCACCGATATTGTGCAACTGGCTCGACTCAAAGCATAAAGTCCGCGAGAAATCTTGCGTACTTTCCAGCACTAAGTAGACCACCACGTCATCACGATGCGACTGCGCAGTAAAAATAGCGTTCATGAGTACGTGGGCCAAAATTTCGGTGTGGGCTTCTTGCCCAACAGAGGCTAAAAAAGTCTGTTTATCCGTGGAAGCGGCGCGGGCCCTTACAACAAAAGCTCTCATGTGACTGACTCAATTCATTCAATAAAGCACGGACTCTATCACAATCTCCATCCACTGGAATAGTGATCTGCTGGTGAAGCTACGGTTCGCTCGTCAACACAGCTTTGCTTTTCGGGAGCCCCAATGAAATGAGAGTGGTCAGCAGCAAAAAACCAAACGAAACCCACAAACATGCCTCTAATCCCCAAAGTTGGAAAACCCACCCGGAAAGTACGGTACCGATTAAACGCCCCATCGCGTTTGCCATGTAGTAAAAACCAACATCAAGCGATACACCATCCCCCTTGGCATAGCTCACGATCAAATAGGAATGCAGCGATGAGTTAATCGCAAAGACCGCGCCGAAAAGCAGTAACCCCGCGATGATCACGACTTCCGGATGCCACTGCGCTTGAATGCTGTAGGCGATCAAACCGGTAATCAGCGCCAGTAACGCCGCCCAACCGAGCGCAGATCGCCCATCTGGCACTTGGTCTGAAGCACTGCCCGTTATTTTAGGAGCAAACCCTTGGATCACGCCGTAGCCAATCACCCAGAGCGCTAAAAAGCCGCCCACGGCACTGTGATCCCAACCAAAAACGCTGCCCAGATAAATGGGTAAGGCAATCACAAACCAAACGTCTCGCGCGCCAAATAAAAATAGGCGAGCCGCCGATAAAATATTCACGCTGCGCGATTTGGAGAAAATCTCTGAAAATTTCGGTTTGGTTTTGGCTTTGCCAATATCGGCTTGCAAGCTAAGCAAACTGCCGATAAAAACCAACAGCAATACCGCCGCCATAGCCGCTACCGCATATTGAAAGCCGATCCAAGAGAGCAAGACACCACCGAGAAAAAAGCCGGCCCCTTTTAGAGCGTTTTTTGAACCCGTAAGAATGGCTATCCACTTGTAGAGTGCGCCTTGTGCATTTTCAGGGACTAACGTTTTGATCGCACTTTTTGCACTCATTTTATTGAGATCTTTTGCGATGCCCGATAACGCCTGCGCCGCCATTACCCAAGGAATGGTTAACCATGCCGCAGGTACAGCAAGCATCAAGAGCGCGAATATTTGCATACCAAGGCCAATATTCATGGTGCGATTCAGTCCTAAACGCGCACCAAGCCAACCGCCAATCAGGTTCGTCACCACGCCAAAAAATTCATAAAAGAGAAACAAAGACGCAATCGCTAAGGTCGAATAACCCAAATCATAAAAATACAACACCACTAACATGCGCAGCGCGCCGTCAGTGACGGTAAAATTCCAATAATTAAAAGTCACTAGCATGTACTGGCGAACGTTTTGGTTGAGTTGAGACAGCATAATCACTCTCTTTGCAAAAGAGCCGCCTAAGGCAGCTCTTTGGGACTGTTATTGATTAACAAATTGTTTGATGTACTCAACTTGTACATCTTTGGTAAACGCACCCGGTCTTAATGATTGAACGTGAGTAATAATGTTTTGCAGTTCCCAACCTTTCTCCAGCAATAAATGAGCAGCAAGTAAACCAGTACGACCCGATCCACCCATGCAATGCATGGCAATCTTATCTCCCTTGGCAAGCGCCTGATGAAGTGACGGGGAGATACTTTGCCAATGCGTTTGAAACTGGTGGTCGGGTGCGCAATCATCTTCAATTGGGGCGTGAAACCATTGCAGCCCCGCTTGTTCAACCACTTTAGGCAAGTCACCAACACCTTTCTCTTGCATCTCTTCATGACTTAGAGCCGTCACCACAACGGTAACACCTTGAGATTTCAGTTGTTCAATACTCTCAACCAGAGGAAGATCTTTTGTACCCGGGCAAGGCGTCAATACCAAACCAGCGCTGTTTTCTGCAACGGACAGTTCCCATGTAGGATGTGTCATTTCTTTGCTCCTTTATGCCAAACCGACTTTGCGTACTAATTCTGCGGTACGGGTTGCGTAACCCATTTCGTTATCGTACCAAGCGTAAATTTTCACCATGCGCTTGCCCACCACCATGGTCGAGAGTGCATCGACAATCGTTGAGCGTTGATCGCCTTTATAATCAATCGATACCAATGGCCGCGCTTCAAAACCGAGAATGCCTTTGAGCTCATTTTCTGAAGCCGCTTTCAGTAGCGCGTTAACTTCTTCCGCGCTGGTATCGCGTTTCACATCAAAAATAATGTCGGTTAACGAGGCATTGGCCAGCGGCACACGCACCGCGTGACCGTTAATTTTGTCTTTCAGATCGGGGAAGATTTCCACAATCGCTGTCGCAGAACCTGTAGTTGTTGGGATCAAACTCATACCACAAGCACGCGCACGACGTAGATCTTTATGCGGTGCATCCAAAATGGTTTGCGTGTTGGTCAAGTCGTGAATGGTCGTAAACGAGGAATGTTCAATACCCAGTTGCTCGTGAATCACTTTGACGATAGGCGCAATGCAGTTGGTTGTGCAAGAAGCGGCCGTAACAATCTGATGTATTTGTGGATCAAAGATGTGGTCATTGACCCCAACCACGATATTGGCAATCCCCGCTTCTTTCACAGGAGCCGATACCACCACGCGTTTGACACCTTGTACTAAATACTGATTCAAAAACTCAGACTTGCGGTGTTTTCCCGTAGCTTCGATGACCACATCACAACCAGACCAATCGACGTCACTGATCGCTTTTTGTTGTGAGGTACGAATAACCTGACCGTTGGCAATGATCGCATTACCGTCGCTTGTCACTTGGTGATGCCAACGGCCTTGTATTGAATCAAATTCGAGCAAATGAGCCAAGGTCGCCGCGTCTCCCGCAACGTCGTTAATCTGCACAAATTCGATCTCAGGCCAATCAAATGAGGCTCTTAATGCTAAACGACCAATGCGGCCAAATCCGTTAATTCCGACTTTAATCGACATTTTTATTTCCTTTTATCCCTTCTAAACACAGCATTCTGGGCGAGATTTCATCTCTGCCAGCCTTTGCATATCTTGTTGGTATTCTTTTTTCAGGCAGTTGGATTCCACCAGCCCTTGAATTTGTTTTTTCATCCATCCGGGTAACTGCTCTGATAGCCGATAAAACACCCATTGTCCTTGCCTTGTATCAACCACCACGCCACTGGAACGAAGTAGAGCCAGATGGCGAGAAATTTTCGGTTGGCTTTCATTTAACGCTTGCGTCAACTCGCCGACACACACTCGTTGCTCACGTGCAATCATGAGTAAACAGCGCACCCGCGTTTCATCGGACAGCAATTTAAAAAACTGATGAGGTAGCATTTTACTTATCTCTACATATGCGGATGTGCATATGTATCATATAAAAAGAAATCGCTGTCAATAGAAAAGTTACCGCTGACTTCAGAGAACAATGCTAAAGCGAGCAGTAAAATAGCTGATGGTATGTTGCAGGGCTTTTGTGGCATTTTGATTACAATCGATTTCCCAATAGATCTATTTTTGATACGCCGATCATACCCCGATGCATCGCAACATTGGGATCAAGAGTTCGTGCGTAGCAGAACATAGATGACGTTTCTAACTCATTCACAAACATTTCACATTTTTAAAACAGTCTACGGTTATGAAATTTAATGAGAAAAATATCCTGAAGTTCGGACTCAGAGAGCGCTAGTATTTCTTTTTCATACGCAGCGCGACGTTGACCAAGGCAATCAACACCGGCACTTCAACCAAGGGCCCAATCACACCCGCAAATGCTTGATCGGAATTTAAACCGAACACGGCAATGGAGACCGCAATCGCCAGTTCAAAGTTGTTGCCTGATGAGGTAAAAGCAATTGAGGCATTTTGATCGTAAGGAATGCCCAGTTTTTTACCAATGAAAAAGCTGACAAAAAACATCACTAAGAAGTAAATCACTAAAGGGATGGCAACGCGTATCACGTCCATCGGCAGTTCAATGATCATCTCGCCTTTCAGGCTAAACATCAAAACTATCGTCGCTAGTAGTGCCACCAGCGTAATCGGTGAAATACGCGGAATAAACTCCTCGTTGTACCATTGCTCACCTTTCGCGGCCACCAACCATTTGCGGCTCAAAAAGCCAGCTAAAAATGGGATACCGAGATAAATCAGCACACTTTCGGCGATATCGAGAATGGTAATATCAACTACAAAACTCTCTAGCCCAAAATATGGCGGCAAAACAGTAATAAATAGCCACGCCATAAAACTGTAGGTGACGATTTGGAATGCGCTATTTAGCGCCACCAGCGCTGCGCCGTACTCTTTATTACCGCCACTAATATCATTCCATACCAGCACCATTGCGATGCAACGCGCCAGACCAATTAAGATCAGTCCGACCATATAACCGGGATAATCGCGTAAGAAAATGATCGCCAATGCAAACATCAAGATAGGCCCGACAATCCAGTTCATCACTAAAGAGAGTGTGATGGCGCGTTTATCACGAGTCACTTCACCTAGCAGGCTGTAATTCACTTTTGCCAGCGGTGGATACATCATCAAAATCAAACCGATCGCCAGCGGAATATTGGTCGAACCGACCGACATATTTTCATTCCATTGCGCTACTTGCGGAAAGAAGACACCGATCGCTACCCCTAACCCCATCGCAAGGAAAATCCACAAGGTTAGATAGCGATCGAGAAAACTCATTTTTTCGGCTGCAGAGGCTTCTGCGCAGACAGGTAATTCACTCATACATCACATCTCTCGGTAAGTCTAAAAGGGAGCCGCGCACAACTTTATACTTACAGCCATGGCGAAATAGCAACGCTAAAATTTCATTCATTTTGACAAGATGGGTGAGCAATGCGCGTTAGCTCTTGCGCAATCAATGCAGCATTGTGGCTCAGCGTGATGTCCAATATCTGCACCATCCAACTTTCCAGCTCAGGATTAATTTGGTAGTACACCCACTTGCCGCGCCGCTCATCAATCACTAATTCATTTTTTCTCAGTTCTGCTAAATGGCGTGACACCTTAGGCTGACTAAATTGCAACGCATTCATTAAATCACACACACACAACTGCCCTTTGTGCTTCATCAACAGCAAGGATTTAAGCCTCGTCTCTTCAGACAAGGATTTATAAAAAGATAAACTGCGGCACATAAACAATACATATGGAATATCGAATGTGTTTAAGTGTAAGGAGCAAAAAAATAAAAGTCAAACCAGAACTATACTCGCGTACGACCGGCAGCGCTTGAAAAGCAGCGTGATAACGGGAGAAATCGACGACTGCAATACAAATAGTGATCGTTTGGTTGACCTATACCACATCAATGATTAGGATCACATTCTTAAAATCAACCAAGAGATGTTGCGAATGCTGCTTACGCCGCCCTAGATTGATCTTTACCTCTCACAACTCACCTTTTTATTTCATTTTTTAGAGATTAAGTATGCTACAAAATATTAAGCGCGATTGGTTTTCCAATGTGCGAGGGGATGTTCTAGCTGGCACTGTCGTTGCGTTAGCATTAGTTCCTGAGGCAATAGCCTTTTCTATCATCGCAGGTGTAGACCCTAAAATCGGCCTTTACGCTTCATTCAGTATTGCCGTGATCATTTCAATTGTCGGTGGACGACCCGGCATGATCTCAGCAGCCACTGGTGCAATGGCGCTGTTGATGGTCACTTTAGTCAAAGAGCATGGCTTGCAATATCTACTGGCAGCCACTGTTTTGACCGGGGTTCTACAAATACTGGCCGGTTACCTCAAACTGGGCGATTTGATGCGTTTTGTATCACGTTCGGTCGTGACGGGGTTTGTTAACGCGCTGGCGATTCTGATTTTTATGGCGCAATTACCAGAGCTGACCAATGTAACATGGCACGTTTACGCCATGACACTCGGTGGGCTGGCGATTATCTATCTATTCCCCTACGTTCCTGTGATTGGCAAATTGCTACCTTCGCCATTAGTGTGCATTATCGCCTTAACTCTGATTGCTATCAGCTTTGGCATTGATATTCGCACTGTGGGCGATATGGGTGAATTACCAGATACTTTGCCGATATTTTTATGGCCAGATGTTCCGCTCAACCTTGAAACCTTATGGATTATATTTCCTTATTCAGCCGGATTGGCCGTTGTCGGTTTATTAGAATCAATGATGACAGCAACCATTGTTGACGATTTAACCGATACCAGCAGTGATAAAAATCGTGAATGTAAAGGCCAAGGTATCGCCAACATTGCCACCGGCTTTCTTGGCGGCATGGCCGGTTGTGCGATGATTGGTCAATCGATCATCAACATTAAATCCGGCGGACGCGGCAGGCTCTCTACTTTTTGCGCCGGTATTCTACTGATCATCATGGTGGTGTTTTTAAGTGATTGGCTCAAGCTCATCCCGATGGCGGCTTTAGTGGCGGTAATGATCATGGTTTCCATTGGGACCTTCTCTTGGAGTTCGGTAAAGGATCTCAAAACTCACCCACTTTCTACCAGCATCGTGATGATCGCGACCGTCGTTGTTGTGGTTGCAACCCATAACTTAGCGATCGGTGTCGGTGTCGGCGTGCTGCTTGCTTCTCTTTTCTTTGCTAACAAAATTGGCCGCTTCATGGTGGTTAAAAGTGAACTCTCTGAAAATGGAGAAGAGCGTACCTATCGTGTTGTTGGGCAAGTCTTCTTTGCTTCGTCAGATCAATTTATGAACGCGTTTGACTTCAAAGAGGTCTTAGAGCGTGTCACTATCGACCTCTCTGCAGCGCACTTTTGGGATATTACTTCGGTTTCTTCGCTAGATCGTGCTGTTATCAAATTCCGACGCGAAGGGACCGATGTAAACATCATCGGTATGAATGAAGCAACAGCAACGATTGTCGATAAATTCGGCGTGCATGGTAAGCCAGAAGAAGTTGAAAAGCTGATGGGCGGACATTAAGGAACAGATTATGACCAATATTATTGCTTGCATCGATGGATCGATTTATTCACAGTCGGTCGCCAATTTAAGCGTGTGGGCCGCCAAAAGCTTACAAGCACCGTTAACCTTACTGCACGTACTTAATAAAGCGGCCAATCAAACCGAAAGTGAGCTGTCTGGTAACATCGGTTTAGGCAGCCGAGAACAGCTACTGAAAGAGCTTATTGAACTAGACGAAAAGCGTTCTAAACTGGCCTTAAGGCACGGTAAAGCGTTACTCAATGAGCTAGAAACCAAAGCTCATGAACAAGGTTTACAAGATGTGCATAAACTGCAAAAGCACGGCAACCTGCTGGAGACTTTGCTTGATCTTGAAAACGAAATTCGTGTATTGGTGGTCGGTAAATCAGGTGAAGTGCACCAAAACGACGCCATGGCTGTTGGATCTCAATTAGAGAGTATCGTGCGTACAATGAAGTCGCACACCTTAGTGGCAACGGGTGATTTTACGCCACCACAAAGCTATCTATTAGCCTTTGATGGCAGTGAAATTAGCCAAAAACTAGTGGATAAAGCCATTAAAACACCGCTGCTAAAAGGGCTGGAGTGCCATTTGGTGATGGTGGAAGATAACCACGATAAAGCGATCGCGTTTAAAGCTGCCGCCGAAAAATTGTGTGAACACGGTATTCACGTTGTGGAAGCGTGCTTATCTGGCGAAGTTCATAAGGCGATTCTTCAGTACCAACAACAAAACCAACTTGGCATGATCGTCATGGGCGCGTTTGGACACTCTAAACTTCGTCAGTTTTTTGTTGGCAGTAACACCACTCGGCTCTTAGCCGAATCAAGCGTACCGATGCTATTGATACGATAATAATTGATACATTAACCATATAGATAAAGCCTTCTTCGGAAGGCTTTTATTATAAAACTCTGTTGTGGAGGGTAAGTGCAAGTAGTAAACTTGCTGCGGATATGCAACTGGTACTTAGGATGTTAGGTACAAATAAAATCGCGGTTACTGGCACTAACTGACGTGACGCCAAATACTCTCCTAAATCAAAGTCTCATTTACTGGAGCCTATCTAATAAAACTAATAAAAAATAATTAAATAAACCTAGGCTAGGTTAACTCTATGAAAATAATATCATCTTTAGGCTCACGGCTGACAAACAGTCTGCCTATTGAAAAAAAACAGCGGGCTCTGGTAGAGTTCGTCATCAATACTTATCAACCACAGCAACGAGCTGATCTTTTCCGCGCCCTTACAGAGCACCGCAAAAACCAATTACTCAACCTATTTCCTGAACATCACAATAAAAGCTTCTCAATACTGTTTGAATTGATGGACTACCGAGAGCTCATCCGGCGCTATCCGAATACATTCGGTGAAGAGATAGCACATCTTGAGCAAGCCGTCAGCGAGTGTTATTCGCATTGGCTAGATTTCTGGTGTGAATGCGAAATTGCGGCTATAAAAACACTATTCCCTATCGAAGCGGATGCTCCTCCTCGTATCGAACTGCCACTTAAAGACTGTGCCTACCGTGGTTTTTTGATCGACCAGATAGAGGATTCTGAACTTTGGGTCACAATGCCCAGTCACCCGCAAAAAATGCCTATCAAAGATGCGATCACCTTGAGCAATCTTGAGCTATTTATTAAAGGCGAAAAGTGGTACGAGATGCTGCCTTTATTGTCCTTATCACAAAAAGGGAAGCACTTTGTTTTACTCAAGCATCCTGATAACGAAGCATCTCCTACACTGGTCGCTTCAATGTTGGTACAAGATTGGTCAGTAAATCAGACTTGGCTTAGTTACGCACAGCAATTCAGTAACGAACAGTGGCAATTCTGTTTACCCGATCATAGTTACGATGTTTTGATGGAATTACAGCTTTTCAAACCAGCATTGTCGAAATGCGACTCTCTCCCAGAATTCGATCATCAATTTCGGCGACAATTGACTGGTACGCAAGCGGTCTGTGAAGTGCTGCGTTTAACCGTCAGTGGTAACGCTCAACAAAAGCTCTATTTTCTCTACCTTGCTCAAAAAAAACTCATCCAAATACTAAATCAAATGGGGTATAAAATTGGTTTCACCATTATCGAACAACCTTTCATACTCAATTTTTATCAAACTATCGAACCAAAATCGTATTTCCGTTCTGGATATAACGACTTAAATAATAACGGAAAACAAAGTTATCGTGGATTCTGGATGATTGAAAGGATGGATAAGGTTTTCAGTGATACCAATTTTCGTGACTATCGACATGCAGTTTCTCAGCGTAGGAAGTACGATTTAACCAAAAGGAAAGAGAAAGAGTATGCTTAACCTCAACTTAGATCCAATTCTCTATCCCAAAGCGATAACGCTTATCGCAGCAGTAGCCATGGTGCTCGTTTGGTTAACTTACTATTGCTATCGTCTTAAACAAAAAAATGAAGTGATTTTTGGCACACACCACGCCTCCTACATCGCTTATTCCTCGTGTATCATCGCTTGGATAGGAAGTAATGCATATTTCCATACTGATTGGCTAGTTGAGCTTGGTGTAAATAGAGCAATCTTTATGGCAGAAATTGCCAATATTTCTGCATCCCTTGCATTTGTTTTTGCCTACTATTTCTCATGTCAGCTCTCTGCCGAACAAAGAAAAGGCAAAGTACACCTTTGGCAACGGCTGATATTTATTACTATAGCGGCCTACTCCGTACTTATTAACTTGCAATCTAACCTCACGGTGAAACATGTTGATATTGTCGGACCGAGCGAGTTTGTCATTGAATTTGGGCCCCATACGCCTTACTTCTTTAATGCCATGCTATGTTCAGTGATACTGACGTTATTCAACTTGGTCGTGATGCGAACCAATAGTAGTAAGTTAGCACTGGCCAAAACCAATTATATTATTGCAGGTATATTGGTATACATGCTTTCAACACTAGTTATCCACATAGGAATCACCTTTTTCTTTCAAGATTTCTCACTCTCTTGGCTACCTCCGGCACTCTCCATCAGCGAAATGATGTTTGTTGGCTATGCTCTCATCACTTCACGCTTCTACAGTGTGAAATACCTTGCTTACCTGTGTCTCAATACTGCGTTAGTATGTGGGGTTTTATTCATACCGATCGGCGCGATCTTCATCCCTCTCACCGACAGCAACCAATGGCTGATTGCAATACCACTCTGTGCGCTTATTGGTATTGCTTGGAATCCACTCTACAAACGCTTGAGTCGTTACGCCTCTTTACTCATTTACGGCAATCAGCAGACTCCTGTAGAGCAAATTCTCGCTTTGGAAGACGATTTCAAGCGGTCAATTGATGATGCGATGCGCCGTTTAGGCCAGTTATTATACATCGCCGATGATAAGCTGCAGTTCGTTAATAGTAACTATAACGAAACCGTCTACGAACGTTACCTTTCATCCAAACAAACCGCACTAGTGTTTGATGAATTGTTTGAAAAATTAGACAACAAAACCGCGGCAAAAAACTCGATCAAAGCCCTTTATGACAAAATGAGCTCAAACAATACTGCGTTGGTTATGCCACTGTTTGGCCACAGCAAATTGGTCACACATTTATTAATCTCACCACACAAAATCAATAATCAGATGTTTTCTAATGAAGAAATCGCTGCACTTCAAACCTTGCTAACCCGAATACAAAGTATTATTGAAGCGGATAGACGTGTCTGCCAAAGTCGCGCATTAGCGAATTCAATTGCGCATGAAATGCGTAACCCGCTCGCTCAAGTACAATTACATTTTGAAATTTTAAAGCAACATATTGATAGTCAAGCGCCCGCACAACAAATTAAACAGGATATTGAGAACGGCCAAGCGGCTATTCAACGTGGGCGGCAGTTGATTGATATTATCTTGCGCGAGGTCAGCGATAGTTCACCTGAACACGAACCGATTACGATGACGTCGATCCACAAAGCCGTTGATCAGGCGGTCAGTCAATATGGCTTTGAGAACGAGAAAGTAATTGAGCGAATTCACTTACCACAACAAGATGACTTCGTAGCAAAACTTAATGAAACCTTATTCAACTTTGTTATTTTCAACTTGATTCGTAACGCAATTTATTATTTTGATTCCTACCCAAATAGCCAAATTGAGATCACAACTCAAATCGGTACTTATGAAAATATTTTAATCTTCAGAGATACAGGCCCGGGGATTGACGACGCCATTTCTTATAAGATTTTCGATGACTTTTTCTCTTATCAAAAAAGCGGAGGCAGCGGTCTGGGGCTCGGCTATTGCCAGCGTGTCATGCGCTCTTTTGGCGGCCGAGTTGAATGCAAATCGAAACTGGGGGAGTTTACAGAATTCCACTTATACTTTCCTATGGTACCCAATGCCCCCCAAGCCGACTCGCTTCGTACTCCTGATTTCAAAAGTTGGCAACAACCTAAACCTAATACCGAGCAAAGAACCGTTGACAATATACAACCAATCGATAAGCCATTTCTAATAAATAACAAAGCCCCCACGGTGCTCATCGTTGACGATAAAGAAGTACAACGCTCACTAGTTCAAATGTATCTGAACCAACTTGGTGTTAACAACTTGCAGGCAAACAACGGTGAAAATGCAGTAGAAATCTTTAAAGCGAATTCCATCGATTTGATCTTGATGGATATTCAAATGCCAGTTATGAATGGTTTTGAAGCCAGCCAAATCATTAAGGCGCATTCTCCGCAGGTTCCGATCATTGCGCTGTCAGGTGAATCTGGCGAACGTGAGCTAGAAATGATTAGCAAGCTGATGGACGGTCGTTTAGAGAAACCGACGTCATTAAATGCGTTACAGCAAGTAATCAGCCATTGGTTAAATAAAGACGTTGTACCCAATGCTCATACAGCAAAGAGTGGAACGGTTATTTGACGTAATTGAAGATACCAACATCTAGATAAAACTCAGCCAGTACCAAAACCATTTCAGTGCTGGCTGACATTTTAAAACCGCATAATCTATTATAAACCGTTTACTACCTACACTCGCCAAGCCTTGACCTCAGGGACCCCAAGTGGTTCTAGCTGAATATCTAATGAACCCATGCAAGTTATACATGCAATAATTACATATTCACCTTGTTTCACATCTCATTTCATGAACGACAGGGTTGAGCACCTCACCTTTTCAGTCTATTGTTTGTAGCGAAAGACAGGTTCGACTTAAACAACACCTTTGCTTGCACACTTTTAGCCGCCTATTTTTGGCGGCTTTTTTCTTGCTAGGCAATTATTTTCTTTTTAACAGCGCGATACACTCTTCGTAGTGAGGGGCATAATTAATCAGAGCCGCAAAAGCGGCTCTGATTAATTATGGTTGTTAAAACTATTGATTTACTCGCGGCCAAACACGTTATTTTCTTGCTCTTGTACGCGGATAAATGTGGTGCGCTTAGTTAACTCTTTTAACTTAGCTGCACCGACATAAGTACAAGTTGAACGCACACCACCAAGAATGTCAGAGATGGTGTCGTGAACGCTGCCACGGAAAGGTAGCAATACGGTTTTGCCTTCCGCTGCGCGGTATTTTGCAACGCCGCCAGAGTGCTTCGCCATTGCAGACTGTGACGACATGCCGTAAAACTTCATGTAGCTCACGCCATCTTTTTCAAACACTTCGCCGCCAGATTCTTCATGGCCTGCAAGCATGCCACCAAGCATGACAAAATCAGCGCCACCACCAAAGGCTTTAGAAACGTCACCTGCGCATGTGCAGCCACCATCACCAATGATACACCCGCCTAATCCGTGCGCCGCATCGGCACATTCAATAATGGCTGAAAGCTGAGGATAACCAACACCTGTTTTCACGCGCGTGGTACAAACCGAACCAGGGCCGATACCAACTTTTACGATATCCGCACCCGCAAGGATGAGCTCTTCACACATGTCACCGGTGACAACGTTACCTGCCGAGATCACTTTATCTGGAAATTGTGCACGCACGCGTTGTACGTAATCAACCAAGTGCTCAGAGTAGCCGTTAGCAATATCAATACAGATGAAAATCAGATCGTCACTAAGCGCCATGATGTCTTTGGTTTTTTGAAAATCAGCATCAGATGTACCAGTAGAAACCATCACATGCTTAAGTGTTGATGTATCGGCGTTTTTAACAAACTCAGCCCAATCAGCTACTGAGTAATGTTTATGAACCGCTGTCATTACATCATGTTCAGCAAGTGACTTCGCCATAGCAAAACTGCCTACCGAGTCCATATTCGCCGCAATAACAGGCACGCCGGACCATTGACGCCCACTATGCTTGAATGTAAAATCGCGGGTTAAATTTACTTGAGAACGGCTTTTTAGTGTTGAACGCTTAGGGCGAAACAGGACATCTTTAAAACCTAACTTAAGTTCTTGTTCGATACGCATTATGTAATTCCTTGATTAATTGACCATTTGTGTCTCTTTTGCAGAGTGCGTAGTACCTTCGTTGGCAGACGTCAGTACATTTTGGACACAAAAAAACCGGAGCGTTGGCAGACGCTCCGGTTTTCAGCATTATAGGCCCGGATTTCTTATCGGCAAGTCTGATATTTGCATTTTTTTTGTGGTACTATCTCGAAACTTTCATATCCGACACTTCTCAAGTTCATCTCTCTCAAATACTCATCGTATAAATTTTTATTTTTCAATACGTTATTAAAGAACGCATCATTTTAGCGAAAGCTTTCATACAATAAGCAAACGTTACCTTGTTCAGCATTGCGCCGAAAATGTGATAAAAATCACACTCACAGAAGATGTGACTCAGACATTTCTATCGGCGATTTTTACAGATTGTGGTGAATGTTTATCATTAATCCGTCCGTTTTCGATTTTAGTGACATCCCCCCGCAACTCCTACCATCCCAAAGACATAGTTATTTTGTGGTTTATTTTCTGTGATATTAGGCGTATTTATAGTGAAAATTATAAGTCTAATTAGGAAGAGAACATGATCAACATTGCATTTTTCAGCGCAAAATCTTATGACGCGAGTTCTTTCTCAGAGGTCAGTGATACAAAGATCTTCTCGCTGCACTTTCACGATTTTCGACTCACCCCAGCCACAGCTAAAATGGCCCAAGGATGCACTGTGGTGTGTGCCTTTGTGAATGACGACTTAAGTCGCCCAGTATTGAGCCAATTGTATGAAAATGGGACGAGGCTTATCGCAATGCGCTGTGCTGGATTTGATAAAGTCGATCTCGATGCCGCAAAAGAGCTGGGTATTCAAGTGGTGCGAGTGCCCGCATATTCACCAGAATCGGTGGCAGAGCACACGGTAGGAATGATGATGTGTTTGAATCGCCGCTTTCACAAGGCGTACCAACGTACCCGAGACGCTAACTTCTCATTAGAGGGGTTGGTCGGGTTTAACTTCTTCGGTAAAACCGCGGGAGTTGTTGGCACAGGAAAAATTGGTATTGCCACAATGCGCATTTTGAAAGGGTTGGGAATGAAGGTACTGTGCTTCGACCCTTATCAGAACTCTCTGGCGATTGAACTCGGTGCAACTTACTGCAGCCTTGAGGAAATCTACCAACAAAGTGATGTGATTACGCTTCACTGCCCAATGTCTCCAGAGAACTACCATTTACTCAACAGCCACGCATTTTCCCAAATGAAAGATGGCGTGATGATTGTAAACACCAGCCGAGGTGAATTACTCGATTCAGTTGCAGCAATTGAAGCACTGAAACAAGGTCGTATCGGCGCTCTTGGTTTAGATGTTTACGACAATGAAAAGGATCTTTTCTTTCAAGATAAGTCGAATGATGTGATTGTCGATGATGTATTCAGACGCCTATCGGCTTGCCACAATGTACTATTTACGGGACATCAAGCCTTTTTGACTGAAGATGCACTACACAATATCGCTCAGACAACTTTGGATAACATTCGTTCCTTTGCAAACAATCAACGTTGCGGAAATGAGCTTATAACGCTTGATTAATTAAACCCATCACTAATATGAAGCCTCCTTGATGAAACACCAAAAGGAGGCTTCGAAATCATTAACACCCTGATTCTATGAACGTATTTGTAAAGAGGCTAACGCTTCAGATGTAGCATCCTGTATTGATAAAAACAATGAATTAATTTTACCCGTCGTGGTTCGCATCGGGTTTAAAGTAATGCTTTGGTACATATAATCAGCTTGCTGAGTGACAGGGCGAACATTACGACATTTGAAGAGATATGGGCGCTGCTGCCAAGTAATAAAACTACGACAACCTAAGTCATACACAGGTTTAGTTTTGAGCTTAAACCACTCTTGGGGGATTTCAGGAAACAGTTCAAAAATGGTTTTACCAATCGCATCGTGCCCTTGAATACCACTGTGATGTGTCATGAATCCATTCCACACTTGCACTTCGTAATCACGATTAATCACGATCAGCCCCATATCGACATTCTGCACCATATCCACCATCCAGTGGAACTGTTCAAATTCTGCAGGGAGATTCATCGTTAAAAATCCTCCATCAAGTACGCTAATTTACTGTCTAGCAACGGAAGAGACTCATCGACAAACATAAAGAGCAAGTCACAGCGGATCGTCGTTTGATCAATGTTGTAGCTCACTTCAAACGTCATCGTTTTTTTAAATGATCCAGCGGTTGAATTGATCACAGAGTCAATGGAGATGTGTTGCCCAAGCAATACTGGAGAGCTTTGAAAAAAACGCACCTCCGATTGCTCACCTAATCCATTCAGAAAAGAACCAACTAATATGTTTGATACATCCATTAACAGTTCTAATTCTTCAAGCTCTTCACTGTCTGCTGGCACTTTCATTAATTTTTTCAGATCAGAAACACTGGAATCACTCAAGAGCACCAGTGCTTCACCTGCAATGCCTTCACCGCTAAAGCCTTGACATACACCAGAAACTTGATCATTTTCCGCCAAGTCACGAAGTGCCATATGTAGCTCACTCACTTCAAAAATATTGACGTTTGGTAGCGGTAAATGAACAAATACATCAAAGTGTCGCGCCAGAGCATCAGCTGCTCGACCAATCGAAACGTTCGCAACTTCCATATAGATGTCACGACGTTTCAAGATAGGTAGTTCAACAGAGATAGGCGTAACGATACGAGGCTGTGTTGGCGGTTCGACTAACTCTCGTAGTACGCTATTTAACACGTCCTTATCAATCGGCTTTTGAATAAAAGCACGCGCCCCTAACGCCAATACTCGGTCTTTCGCTTTCGGCTGTATATCACCAGAAACAACAACAACAGGCGTTGTCATCCCTCTGCGTTGCATCTCTTCTAGCGTTCCGTAGCCGTCCAGTTCAGGCATAGTTAAATCGAGGAACATTAATTTAAAATCATGCTCTTCAAGATTTTTGATGCCATCTAAACCATGGACTGCGAAAGTAATATCGGCGTTTAGAGAGGCGGGAAGTGAACGAGCCATCTGCTTCCGAGCCAGTGCAGAGTCATCACAGATGAGTACGGGGAAAGACATGTAATCACCTTCTATTTATTAATTCGATAAATAGAGTGTATACCTAAACCTCGCGTAGATGCGAGTTGCGCAAAAAATTAATTAAAAAGTTTTAGGGGTTATAAAAGGCTACACACTCAAGCGAAACATCGGTTAGCAAACAACAATGCTCGCTCATTTCAACCTCATAGTGAGGGCCAGAAGGTCAGTACAGCAATCCGCAACACAATAGCGGTAACAATGAATACCACTCCCAAGCGGTACCACTTATATTCCTCAATTGACATGGGAATGCGACGATAAAACATCGTGATGACACCTTTCCAGTCATGGCTACGTTTACCATACCGCACAATACTCGTCAGAATAAAAATGATGCCCAGTATTAAGATAACTTTCTCTGCCCAAAATAATCCAATGCCCATAGTACTTCCTTGTTCAGGAGATAAATAATCATAGCCAACAGTGTATATCGAAAAGATGAGCGCCACTCTTGGACAAAAGTCTAAAGTGCAAAAGCACCAAAAGGGCCCAGTGAGGAAGCCCTTTTGCATTAACAGAAATAATTGAGTTCACTATCACATTAATCATCTTGCGCGTAAGTTACGCATAAAGACGCTATGCATTAAGTGCGCTACGCGTGATGCGCCGTTGTTTTAGAGATTGCAGAGGTTAATTTATCTCGATAACTGAACCAGAGGTATGTCACGACAATAGAGAAGAAGAGATACGACAAAGCAAAGATAAAAGGCGATGTGATCAATTGCGCCGATATTCCCCACGCAACACCGATAATGGTCACTGTCAATTTAGCAAGAAGCCCACAGATGAGAAGAAAAAGGGCAAACTCCGGCACTTTAGTACTTCGAAACGCAAACCAGTAACAGCTGCCTACTGCGAGTGACGCGATGTAAAGCCCAAACAAAAATGAATGAAAGTGATCAGCAGAGGCCACACCCGCCGAGACAGACGCCATTAAAATCAGTATTAGTTTCATGTTGTAAACCTCTCTTTTTATGAGAAAGTATCCATTCATTTTCGAAAACTCAGTTTACATACATTTTCCTCCATTAAATAAGAATTTCAAGTTCAAAAAATAAGCAACTTTTCCTTATTGGCTTAGAATAAAATAATTGTTAATCAGTGGTTAACAACAAAAAACCCAAAAATTAGATGGGACAAGGCATTACCCAAAAAAACACTTCAAAATGGAACTAATTGTAACAATTATTTAACCGAGTAAATATTTCATTGAAAGTACAAATTTGTGATGCGTACAGCGCAACGTTCCGAGTTGTCGCCAAAACAACTTAAAGATGCTATTTGATAGGGAAAAATTGCCTCAGTTTTGAGGAGAGTCATTCAGCCAAAAAAGAGAGCCATTAAATAGGAAAGTAAACCTAACCCTTCTCCTCACTCAATGAACGTTGGCCAGTAATAAGCGGCTTCAACCAGCGAACTCATCTGACCACTAACTCTGGCTAAAACTTCAACTATGTCAATGGGTAATAGAATAGTAATGTTAATTTCAAGCCTCATCATAAGAAAATGCAACATAGAGCATAAAACCTAACAATTTTAAGAAAGTTTTTCGAGTTTTATCGAGTTATGATTGACAAGATAAAAGTTTGAACTAGACTTTGCACTAGCTAGAAAGCAGTTCTTTGTATACACATACGTCTCGTTGGATTACTTGTAACTCCCCCGTCGTGTCGTACGCAATAGCAATCTACTTTTCCACGCTATCCGCGCCGTATTCGGCTGTAAAATTTTTTTGATTTTGGGTATAAAAATGGCTAACACAGTTACTGGTACAGTAAAATGGTTCAACGAAACTAAAGGTTTCGGTTTCATTCAACAAGAAAACGGTCCAGACGTATTCGCACACTTCAGCCAAATTAAAGGTGACGGTTTCCGTACTCTTGCTGAAGGTCAAAAGGTAGAGTTTGAAGTAGCTCAAGGTCAAAAAGGCCCTCAAGCTGAAAACATCCGCCTAGTATAATTTTTACTAAGTATTCTAATAGCCAGCAATTTGCTGGCTATTTTCGTTTTTACCTCTTGGCATTCTTCCAATGGCTCTTAAACCGACAATCTATAAGTTCCGTATTGCGCTGACGGATACTAATCGCGATCATTATGACTCTTTAAATCTCACCATTGCTCAGCATCCTTCAGAAAGCAACGAACGAATGATGGCGCGCATTTTGGCGTTTTGTCTTAATGCTTCACCCGAGCTAACATTTACTAGAGGACTTTCTTCCATTGAAGAACCTGATCTCTGGCTAAAATCATTAGATGACCAAATTCAGCTCTGGATTGAAGTCGGAGAACCCGATGCTGATCGCATTAAAAAAGCCACACGGCTTGCAAAACAGGTGAAAGTCTACAGCTTTAACACGAAATCACAGGTTTGGTGGGAGCAGAACAAGGGAAAGTTCTCTCACCTCAATGTCGATCTATTTCGCTTTGATGCTGCAGCGATTGAAAAACTCTCTACTTCCTTGAACCGAGGTATGGATATTTCAGTGATGATTAGTGGGTCTTCTATCTTTATTGATAGCGATAGCCATTCCGATGAAATTACTTGGCAAGCACTACAAATAAAAAGTGAGCATTAATTCCCAGCTCACTTTTCAGTATCTATACCCAAACAACTTGAAGTTGCAGGTAGACGGCAAGTGAGCTCATCCCCATGAGCATAGATAAACTATGTGATTGGGGTAAGCGAACGTAACCAACACCGCAGCAGCTTTAAATGGGAAGGGTATAGGCCCTTAGAGATAGAGCTTTATACTTTATAAATAGGCGTGTGGACCAAAGACTTCGTAATGGATACGCTCTCTTGCTACGCCAAGCAATTCAAGCTGTTCAACAATGAACTGCATAAAACCAACGGGGCCACAGATATAAAAATCCCCCTGTGTTAGCGGCAGTTGCTCGCAAACTTCATGCAAGATCATAGAACCTTGCTTGGCTGGTGTTTGCTCACTTTCCAGATACCAGACCACTTGCTGCCATGATGGATGCACCGCCATTAATGTCGCGGTTTCATCAATAAAGGAGTGTTGTGATAAATTGTTGCAAGCATGCAGATACGTCACCTCTTTTTTTCCTACTGACGCAAGCTGTTGAAGTATGGCTTGCATTGGTGTTGCCCCGACACCTGCAGAGATAAGTACAACGGGAGCGAGCTTCTCAACATAGAAAAAATCACCCGCTGGCGCATAAAGTTTCACTCGACTGCCTTTTTCAACGTAATCATGTAAATAGTTAGAGACTGTCCCAGGATGTTCAGTATCCACGCCTTCACGCTTCACAGAAATGCGGTAGTTTTTTCCATTGGGTTTTTGTGACAAGGAATATTGACGAATTTCACTGTATGACGCACCTTCCGGCTTAAGTTCAATCCCAATATACTGACCAACCTGATAATCTAATACTGCTTTGCCATCAGCAGGCTCAAAGATAAAGCTAGTGACGAATTCAGACTCTTTCACTTTATCTTGCAACACAAACTCACGCGCATTCTCCCAACCACCGATCGCCTGCTTACGCTGTAAATACAACTCCCCTTCTCTATCAATAAAGACTTGCGCTAAAAAGAGATAAGCCGCCGTCCATGCTGCTTCAACGTCAGGAGTAAAGGCATCGGCAGCAAGCTCTCGCAACGTTTCAATAAGGTGATGACCGACGATTTGATAGTGCTCTGGCTGAATGTTAAAGCTAGTGTGCTTTTGGGCAATACGTTCTACTGCACTGGTTAATGCGGCGAGATTTTCAATATTTTTCGCATACGCGGCAATCGCCTCAAACAGTGCAACGCCCTGACGGCCAGTATGTTGATGGGTCATATTAAAAATATCTTTTAGCTCAGGATTGTGAGTAAACATTCTCTGATAGAAATGAGCCGTAAGCGCTGACCCGGCAGATTCAAGCAAAGGAATGGTACTTTTGACAATGGCGATGTGTTGATTATTGAGCATATTGAGCTTTCTCCTCAGATTTTATAAATGGCGAATTAGATTCGCTCTGATACTGAAGCTTGTATAGCACAAAGCATACCAACATTAATCTATTGATTTTTAAATAAAAAATCATTAAATAATCAGGTCAAAATAACACTTCAAAAAATGTCATAATGACACTACAATATCTAAAAACATCACCTGAGTGCTTACCATGCAAGATTTTTCCATCTCTACCTTGATTGAAATGACCATAGGACTCGCAAGTGGTTTGAATGATCAAGATAGATTCAATCGCCTGCTTGATGCGATTCGTAAAACCATTCAATGCGACTGTGTGATGCTGCTTTCACGCCAAGGTGATTTGTTAATCCCCCTTGCGATGCAAGGTTTGACTCGCGATACCTTAGGCCGACGCTTTTTAATTGATGAACATCCGCGCTTTAGTGAGATTTGCCACGCTGATGGGCCGGTTATTTTCGATGCGAATTCATCACTACCCGATCCTTTCGATGGTTTATTAATGGATCATGATGGCGACCTTCCCATGCACTCTTGTATGGGCCTGCCCCTTTTGTTTGGTGACAAACTGCTCGGTATATTGACGCTTGATAGCCTTAATCCCAACATGTTTGAGCATATTCCCAAACGCAGCCTAGAAGCGTTGTCGGCAATCGCGGCCTCTACCTTGAAAATGGCACTGACCTTTTCTCAACTTGAAGCACAAGCCAAACAATCACAGCAACGCTTAGAAGAGCTGAATGAAGAAGCATGGGACAGAGAAGGTGGAGAGATCATCGGTTCAAGTGCATCGATGCTGGCCATGAAAGCCGATTTGGAAGTGGTTGCCCCTTCTAATTTCAACATTTTAATCCATGGTGAAACGGGTGTCGGTAAAGAGCTGGTCGCACGAACACTGCACCAACTATCAGCGCGTAAACGCCAACCCCTTATTTATGTCAACTGCGCCGCAATTCCAGAAAACTTGGTCGAAAGTGAACTATTTGGCCACGTCAAAGGAGCTTTTACTGGAGCAGAACGACATCGCTTAGGCAAGTTTGCATTAGCCGACGGTGGAACCTTATTTCTCGATGAAATCGGTGAACTGCCATTGGCTGCCCAAAGCAAGATTTTACGTGCATTGCAGAACAATGAAATTCAGCCCGTAGGACAAGATCATGTCCAAACTATTGATGTACGGATATTGGCAGCGACAAATCGAGATTTAAAGCAAGAGGTGGAAGCGGGAAGATTCCGAGCCGATCTTTACCATCGACTCAGCGTATACCCTGTTCATATCCCTCCGCTAAGAGAGCGAAATGGTGACGTTACCTTGTTGGCAGGTTATTTTTTAGAGCAAGCGCGTCGCAAGCTCGGTATCACACAGCTCAAAATCGATCCCAACGCACTGGCTGGGTTACTCAACTACTCATGGCCCGGTAATGTTCGCGAATTAGAACACGTGATCAACCGCGCAGCGCTGAAAGCACGAGCCAGACAAGGCTTACAAGCGTTGATCACCGTCAACAGCTACGACATAGGTGAGTTAGATTTCAGCCTACCTCTGGTTAACACGCAAAGTACGTTGAGCGACAAAGAGGTCACAGCGAAGGTGTGGCAACGTGGGCTGCGAGAAGCAACGGATGAATATCAGCGTAAATTGATCAGTGAAGCATTGACCCAATCCGATTTCAATTGGGCAAAAGCGGGAAGATTATTGCAAGTGGATCGCGCGAATCTCACTCGGCTTTCAAAACGCTTGGGGATTTCGGTGAAAAAAACACACGCAATTGAGCGTTAATCTCACTTTCATCACTAATATATCTTTTCTCACCCAAACAGTAATTGCAGGTAAGACGCTCACCATACTGTGTGAGCGCTCATTATTCGGCAGTTAGCTACCCACTTCACTCGGCAACACTTCTGTTGCAACTAAAGCACGTGGAAATGCGTTTTCATATGCTTGCATAAAGTCTTGGCGGATCAGTTGCTCTAAATGGTTGGCCCGCTCTGTTGGGCAAAAAATCATGAAATGCACGATCTGTTCTCCTGCGGCTGCGCTGCTGATCTGAATGTGCGGCTCAGCACTGGGCAAATCTACACCCGCATGTTTTTCAATCATGCTGTTATAGCGCCTTGCAACATCAATAAAGTGGGCAAAGTGGCTCTCAATCTTTTCATGCATAATCGGCAATAAAGGGTACAAATTTACAAATTCAGGCACTACTATCGAAAAGTTATGAAACACATAACGCTTCATAAAATTAAGGTTTTTTACCGGAAACGAGAAGAACATACTGTTTGGCAAGGTCGCAGTTTTTCCAGTGTAGTGGTATTGACCATGATTCAAGTCGATTTCTTGGATCACGGTTGCCATCAAGTTGTGTTCGATCACTTCACCGCTCAGTTTTCCGACTTCAATCCAATCCCCGATACGAAATGAGCGAGAGCTCGCTCGCTGAATTGAGCCCGTAAAACACAAGATGATCTCTTTTGATGCGACTACAATGGCGACCGCTATCGCAGTCACTGACAGTGCAAATTCGTTGATCTCTGATTGCCACAATACGAAGAGGATGACCAAAGTAAACGCAAAGGTGCCATTCTTGGTGCGTGACATCCATTTACGCTGCTTTTCGGTAATCAGTGCAACATCGCCACGAATTTGAGAAAGCACAACTCGCCGTGTCAAAATAATCAACGTCATGATTAAAATACTAAACACCAATTTATGAGTGATAAGAAAGTCCCACACTGCGACCACTTTCTCCATATCAATCCCCTTCTTTTATTTTTATGCATAATGAGCAGCAACACATCTACAGCGACTAGAGAGCAGTTGATTGAGATTGTGTTAGAATTTTCGAAAGGTATTGTAACTGAGTGAATAGTTAACGTCGGCATAAGGCGCAATTATTATGCGCCCTGTCATAGCTTTGGAAGAGAAACTCCCCTTTAGATTGGCGAAAGGAAAGGTTTGTTATCAGTGTTGGTTCGCCAACGCTGTCTTTTCAGCCAGTTTTACAATCACGTTTACCGCTTGTTCCATCCCTTCAATGGTAATGAACTCATGAATACCATGGAAATTATAACCGCCAGTGAAAATATTAGGGCATGGCAGGCCCATGAATGAGAGCCTCGCACCATCCGTACCACCTCGAATAGGTTTGATCAGCGGTTCAACATCACAAGCAATCATGGCTTGTTTAGCCAGTTCAATGACTTGTGGATGAGGCTCGACCATCTCTTTCATATTGAAATAGCTGTCCGTCACAACCAACTCAACTCGTCCTTTCTCAAGACGGGCATTTAACTGGTCCACTTGCTGCTGCATAAACGCTTTACGAGCTTCCAAGCCTTCTCGTTCAAAGTCTCTAATAATGTAACCCAAGGTTGAGCGAGCCACACTCATCTCTGCGGATTTTAAATGGTAAAAACCTTGATAGCCCTGCGTGGTCTCTGGGGTTTGATCGGCTGGCATCATAAGCTGAAATTGTGCGGCGATGTTGATGGCATTCACCATTTTATCTTTCGCGGTCCCAGGGTGAACATTCACGCCATAGCAAATAACATCAGCGCTCGCCGCATTGAAATTCTCATACTCCAACTCACCCACCGGGCCACCATCAATGGTATAAGCCCACTGTGCGCCAAACTTCTCCACATCAAATAAGTCCGCGCCCCGGCCGATCTCTTCATCGGGAGTGAAACCGATACAAATATCACCATGTGCGATGCTTGGGTCGGCAATTAACCTCTCAATGGCCGTCATAATTTCAGCGATGCCTGCCTTATTATCGGCACCAAGCAGTGTGGTGCCGTCAGTCGTGATCAGATTGTAACCATGCAGTTGATGCAAATCCGGGTATTGAATAGGTGAGAGCACCTCATCTCCTTTACCTAAAGCAATGTCTCCACCTTGATAATTCTCCACAATTTGCGGCTTAACGTGTTTGCCTGACGCGTCTGGCGCGGTATCCATATGTGCAATAAAACCAATCGCAGAAACAGGGTAATCAACATTCGATTGCAACTTCGCCATAACATAGCCGTGTTCATCAACCGTAGCATCGGTTAAGCCTAATGCGATTAATTCTTCATGCAGTGTATGGGCAAACGTCATTTGCCCTACTGAACTCGGGCAACGGCGGCTGGCGGAGTGAGATTGAGTATCAAAAGAGACATAACGCAAAAAGCGTTCAACAAGATTTTCCATAGCAAGCACTCAATAAGTTAGCATGTCAGCGTATCGCCTATGTTGGGATACGCAGTTAATTGCAAGCTATACTACGCGCTCATCAGAAACGGAATTTGCTATAAATCAGCTTTTCAGCAATTACTGAGGTGTCAATCATTCAAAAAAGGGATCAAAAATGCCCACCGCAGTGAGCATTGAGAGAAGCAAACAGTGCGTTTAAAGCAGAATGAAAATGCCCGCTAGACATGCACTCATTAAGTTAGCTAGCGTACCTGCAATCACCGCTTTAATACCTAAATTCGCGACTTCTGCACGGCGTTCAGGAGCGATAACTCCGATAGAGCCTAATTGGATCGCGATAGAACCAATATTGGCAAAGCCGCACAGAGCAAAAGTAATAATAACTTGGGTGTGTTCCGACAACAGCGCTTTGTGGTCAACAAAATCAATGAAAGCCACAAATTCGTTCATCACCACTTTTTGCCCAATGTAAGAGCCCGCCATCAAGACTTCATGGCTTGGTACACCAATCAACCAAGCTAGTGGTGAAAATAGATAACCGAACAGCAGTTGTAAGGTAATGCCGTTCAAACCCAATAACTCACCGAAACTTTCAAGCCCAGTGTTAACCATCGCAATCACGCTCACAAATGCAACCAGCATTGTACCGACGGCCACCGCCACTTTCATGCCATTCATCGCCCCGCTCGCCAGTGCGTCAATCACATTACTTTCTTGCGCTTTATCCATCTCAATATTGGTTTGATCAAGTGGAACATCGCGCTCTGGTACGATGATTTTTGCCATCATCAAACTACCGGGGGCCGCCATAAAACTGGCTGCTATAAGGTATTTAAGCTCAACACCTAGACCGACATAGCCACCCAACACGCTACCTGCGACAGAGGCCATACCTCCGGCCATGACGGCAAACAGTTCTGAACGTGTCATGCGCGACAAAAAGGGACGCACAAGCAGTGGTGATTCGCCTTGTGAAAGGAAAATGTTACCCGTAGCAACCAGAGATTCTGCTTTGCTCGTACCTAAAAATTTTTGAATACCACCACCGATAAACTCGATGACTTTTTGCATGATACCAAGGTAATAAAGGGCAGAGATAAGAGCGCTGAAGAAAATGATGATAGGCAGAACACGAACAGCAAAAATAAATCCGGAATCGGCTAAATCACCGAATAGAAAGCGGATTCCTGCATCGGCGAAACCTAGCAAACTAGACACACCGCCACTGATGCTGGCTAGTGCGCTTTGTCCCCATGGGAAGTAGAGCACCAGCGCGGCAAAACCAACTTGCAGCAATAAAGCACGTGATACGGTTTTCCAATTGATGAAAGATCGATTTTCAGAGAGCAGGTAGGCGCAAGCGAGCAGCGCTAAAATGCCGACGAGGCCAAAAAGAATATTCATTGTATTTACCTAGTTTGAAATTTGGAAATAAGGGTAGAACCAAAAAACTTGGCAAAGGAGGAATCATTGTCCTTTTGCACAACAAAAGCATGACAAAAAGAGGGGTATGCGAACATATTGTTCATCTAAGATCACCTTATACAAGCAGAGGAACTTAGCTGGTCCAGTCCTTGGGGTCATTCACATTTCCGTGTGACGGCTTGTATGGGTTGAGCACCGGCTCATAACCGGGCGGAAAGTATAGCGAACAAAATGAGAGTTTCATCACATATTTTTACGCAAACGTTCAAGCGCTCATTTATTCGACAGTTATTCTAAAAAAACATCAAACACAGGCAAGATTGGATGGAAAACAAACAAAAAAAATATGGAATTTTCATCACAAATTTAAACTAATTTAACTATATAAAAACGAATAATTGGTATTTCTGCATTTTGCCAACTAGCTTTAAGAGAGTCACTTTCAAGAGACTGAAACGGTTTCGAATAAAAATCACTAGCAACGTCACGCCTCTTGCGGTCAACACTGACCCAAGAGGCATTTTTATTGGACAAAGTCACTGTAGTGCAACAGCGTGAGGCGAAAACTAGTTTACAACCTCAATATCGGTTTCAGGAATACAACAACACGCTAAAGCGAAACCAAGATGACGTTCATGCTCAGGCAGTGCTGGCACGTCAGGTTGATGCACTTTGCCCGACTGCACAGTCACCTTGCACGCGCCACAAAACCCTGCTCGGCAACTGTTGGCAATCGCAATGCCAGCGGCTTCGGCTTGATCTAATAAGGTCGTTTGGTTATTACCCTCAAATACCTGGCCATTGACGCTCAGTTGTAACGTTTTCAGCTCAGCTGCGACAGTGTGCGCCACACCAAACGCTTCTTGGTGGTAAGATTCTTCCGCAAGCCCTTTTTTCAACAATAAGCTTTTTGCTTTCTGCATAAAACCATCAGGCCCACACACAAACACTTGGCGAGCAGTCACATGTTGGATTTGCTTAAGATGGGATAAAGAGAGCCGACCTTTCAGCCCCAACCAATCGATGGGAGCTTGAGTAAGCGAAATGAAGACTTTCAACCCCGAATGTCGCTGCTTAAGCGCTTCAAGTTCAACACGGCAAGGAATATCCTCAACGCTGCGGCATTGATGATAAAAGACCACATCTTGAATTTGTTGATTATCGGCAAGATAGCGCAACATCGATAACATAGGCGTCACGCCACTTCCAGCCGACAACAGTAACAACGGTTGTTGGTGCTGAGTCGACAGATGAAACGAGCCATCCGGTGATTGCGTGGTCAATGTACTTCCTACCTGCAAGTGATCAAGCAACCAGTTAGAAACTCTACCGCCATCAATACGTTTGACTGAAATCGCTAACCGACCCGGGCGCGATGGGCTAGATGACAAAGTGTAGCGGCGCGCCACGTTCTCGCCATCGATCACAACTTCGATTGGTAGGTGCTGCCCAGGTTGATAATTTGGCATCTCACCCTTTTTCGGCTCTAGCCAGAACGTGACAAAATCACGCGCAATCGCTTCACGCTCAACACAAGTCATCACATGGTGACTCATGCCCAAATCTCGATAAAACTCTTTCTCTTTGTACTCAAGCACCTCAACGCTGTCGCCAACTCGAATCATCCCCTCATTTTTTGCGACTAAATTTTGCCCAAAAAACACCCCACCTCTTTCGTTAGCACGAAATTGTGACAAGGTTCTTAGCGGCTCTTTGGTTGGACGAAAAGCCCCTTTATTCACATCAACAGTAGTGAGAATACAGCGTTCGCAAGGTTTTACCGCTTCAAATTCTACCTCACCAATTCGGATCCGCTTCCAGCTATCTTCAGCGAAAGGCTCATCGGTTCGTACCACTAGATTGGTACGAAATTGATCCATGCTGTGCACTTCAGGGCTGCGGCGATTAAGTTCATCAAGTGAAGCTTGGCTGATGACCAGCACTGGATAGCCATCAGCAAAACTGACATTGTGACCCACTTTTTCACGCATTCGGTTTGATTGCTCTCCGGTAAACAGCAACTCAACACGCTGGCCTAACACTTGGCTAAACCAATCATCCGCTTCATCGGTTGTGGTGTAAGCGGTAAAGTTATCGTCCCACACTTGCGCTGGAGAAGGTTGCATTTTGAAATCTGCATAACGCAGTTTTAATGGAGATTGGTTCACCGCCGTGAAGATCAAACCATCCGCAACCAGTATTGAATTCACCTTAACCATATTTGGATACTTACGTGCAGTGACCATTGAACCATCAGCTAACGCGATCATAAAGCGTCGATCAAAAGCCAGCCCCTGTTTTTCAACCCAAGCGGTGGACTGCGAGAGGCCACCTATCGATTTGACTGGGTAGACGTTAATTTGTGAGAGTTGAGCTGACGACATGGCCTATCCTTATGCTTTTTTGAAGGTATTTTTATAACGCGATGATAATGGAAATCGCCAAAGCTGGCTAACCCTATGGAAAATAAAAGGATGAAATTCACCCCTGTTTCCTCTATCATCCTGTCGCTTAAACGTAAGCGATTGCGCGCACATTAAAAGCGAAGCCCGTTTAAGCTCCAATCAATTTATTTTCCGGTGGGAGCAACCAATGAAAACATTAACGATTACTCGTCCAGACGACTGGCATGTTCACTTACGTGATGGTGATGTGTTGGCCGATACAGTACGAGACATCAGTCGCTACAACGGCCGCGCACTGATCATGCCCAATACGGTCCCGCCGATCACCACCACAGAATTAGCATTAGCGTACCAACAGCGCATCATGGCGCAAAAACCACGTGATTCTTTCAAGCCACTCATGGCGCTTTATCTCACCGATAACACAGCACCTGATGAGATCCGCAAAGCCAAAGCTTCTGGCGCTGTCGTGGCAGCCAAACTTTATCCGGCTGGGGCGACCACCAATTCAGATTCTGGCGTAACCTGCGCTCAAAATATTTACCCTGTATTGGAAGCGATGCAAGACGTTGGTATGCTGCTGCTGATTCATGGCGAAGTAACCGCTCACGATGTGGATATTTTTGACCGAGAAAAAGCCTTCCTCGATACAGTGCTTGCTCCTATTGTTAATGATTTCCCAAATCTGAAAATAGTGTTAGAACACATCACCACCGCCGATGCTGCCGAGTTTGTACAAAATGCGAACCAGAATGTAGCGGCAACGATCACGGCGCATCATCTACTGTATAACCGTAATCACATGCTTGCTGGTGGTATTCGCCCTCATTTTTACTGTTTGCCAATCCTTAAGCGCAACACGCACCAGCTTGCGCTGATTCAGGCAGCGACATCGGGCAATAAGAAATTTTTCTTGGGTACTGATTCTGCGCCTCATGCCAAAGGCAAAAAAGAAGCCGCTTGCGGCTGCGCTGGATCGTACACAGCGCACGCAGCCTTGGAGTTATACGCAGAGGTGTTTGAGCAAGTTGGTAAAATTGGCAACCTTGAAGCGTTTGCCAGTCACAATGGCCCTGATTTTTACGGCCTACCCCGTAATAACGACACCGTTACTTTGGTCAAAGAAGAGTGGCCAGTTGCTGAAAGTATGCCATTTGGCTCAGATATTGTGGTGCCGATCCGCGCCGGTGAAACGGTCGCGTGGGCAGTAAAATAACCCATTAATGCATCAAAAAGGGAAGCCGCGGCTTCCCTCTCTTTATCATTTTTGCACCACACAGCGCTTATCTCGGCTTAGGCTGACGCTCTAACAGCACCATCACTTCGCTATGATCGGTATGTGGAAACATATCAAACCATTGCAGTTTTTTGGGTAAGTAGCCCAACATACCTTGCATATCAGTGATTAGCGTTTGCGGGTTACAGCTTGAGTAAATGATGTGTTTGGGTGATAAAGCCACCAATCGCTCAACTAATTCAGCTCCTAAACCACGACGCGGAGGGTTGACTAGCACCAGCTCAGGCGCGATTGATTGAGCCTGTGAGAATTGGGCAGAATCCAGCGCAGCAAAGTCTAAATTGGTAATGCCCATCGTCTTGGCAGAGCGTTTAGCACTGGCGATCGCTTCTGGTTCAATTTCAATGCCTGTGACTGTCGTAGTTGGACTGGCACAATGTAGGGCAAAACCGCCCACGCCACAAAACAGATCCCACATGTGACTTGGGTTTATCTCTCTCACCCAATCACGCGCCGCCGCGTACAACTGCTTCGCTACATGCGGGTTGGTTTGGAAAAAACTTTTCGGGCGGATAACCATAGGCACCTGATTAAACTGCTCAATCAAATACTCACACTCGGTTAAAAAAATCTCTTCTTCACCTTCTAGGCGCGCCATGTGGATGGGTTGAAGGTTAACTGAGACGACGCGAATGGTTGGAAACTGCGCCTGAAGCCGCGCGAGGTTTTGCTCAACTCGGCCTAAAGCTTCGCGGCTTCTCAATACGAAACGCAGCATAAACTCACCTGAATATTCGCTGCGTGTGAGCAATATGTATTTGAGTTCGCCTTTCTTCTTGGCTTTATTATAGGGAGGAATGCCCGAGCTACGGATCCAATCTTGTAGATAAGTTAATAGCGCTTGTGTCTCTTGTGGGTAGAGAGCACATTGTACTAACGACACGGGCGTTGATAGCCCATCAACCATGGATTCAACACCCAAAATCGGTGCATGAGCCGCACCAAGAGCCACCATTTTCGCTTTGTTACGAAAACCCGTCTCTTCACTTATGACAGGTTCTAGCCACTGCTGTGGCATCTGCGTTGAAAACAGCGCTTTTAGTGCCAAATCTTTGCGCTTCACCTGCTCTGAATAAGAAACCGCGCAATGAGTACAAGAACGGCACAGCTGTTGATCAAAAAACGCACACTGCATAATGGGAACTGCCAAAAATGAAAAGCGCTAGTCTATTCGTCTGCGGGCAAATCACCATTCAATATGATTATCATCACCATAAAAAAAATTAATGGGACGGTTTCAATTTACTCACCATCCCCCACACTGCAACCACAGCCAGCCCGGCGAGTAAGCCAACGAAACCATTAAGCAAGGTTGGCATCACTACTGCTAATAAAGAGAGTTCAGCAACGGCTGCAATCACAGGTTCAAGCACGTGGTGAATAAAAGGGACGTTGTGCACCACAATGCCACCGCCCACTAAAAACATCGCGGCGGTACCCACTACAGTTAATGCTTTCATGAGCTTAGGCGCGAAACTGATCAACCTTTTACCAAAGCGAGCACGCAGCCCTGCGCCATCTGAAGTGCGCTCTAGGTAGAAACCTAAATCGTCCAATTTCACAATGCCTGCCACCAAACCATAAACACCGATGGTCATGACCACTGCAATCAAACTCACCACCAAAATTTGTGTCACCATGCTATGGCCTTGCACTGTCCCCAACGCAATCACGATGATCTCGGCCGATAAAATAAAATCGGTCCGAATCGCCCCAGCGACTTTACGTTTTTCATAGTCATCAATCGATACGTCAGTGAGCATGCGCTCATCCGCGTCAGCGGTGCTGTGATGGTTGGTATGAAACACTTTTTCTAAGATTTTTTCTGCCCCTTCAAAGCAGAGAAAAAGTCCACCGACTAACAAGAGCGGCATTATCAGCCAAGGGGCTAATGAGCTCATCAGCAAGGCAGCGGGAACCAAAATTAATTTGTTGCGAAATGAGCCTTTAGCCACTGCCCACACCACTGGGATCTCTCGTTCAGCGGCAACACCAGACACCTGCTGAGCATTGAGCGCCAAGTCATCCCCCAATACGCCTGCCGTTTTTTTCGCGGCCATTTTTGACATCAACGCCACATCATCGAGCACGGTTGCAATATCATCAAGAAGGGTAAGTAAGCTCGCGCCTGCCATGCAAATTCTCTCTTATTCATTTTTATTATTCAAAGCGTGACAAAATGTAACACCAAGCGCTGATGAAGGGAAACACAGCGATGAGAATCCCACCAACAGCGCTGATGCTTCAAGTAGCAAAGCAGTAAAGAACACTAGCTCAGTGACTGAGTATATTCGGCTGGCAATTGAGCCAGAGCGCTCTGTAACGCGGCGAAGCAGTCAGGATCAATGGCAGTATGTAGATTCTCTTGCATGATCAAAAGTGCTTTATCAATTGGCATCGCGGAGCGATAAGGGCGTTCCGCGCTGAGAGCATCAAAAATATCGGCCGTCGTGATGATTCGAGTCATCACGCTGATCTCATCACCGTTTGCACCACGCGGATAGCCAGTACCATCGAGTTTCTCATGATGTGCCCCTGCCATACGTGCCAACGTCTTAAAGGGCGATAATTTCTGCAAGATTTGTTCAGTAAACGCGGCATGTGCCTGAACGGCTTTCCACTCCATATCGTCTAACTTACCGAGTTTATCTAAAATGGCATTACTGACCCCTAACTTACCAATGTCGTGCAGTAATGCCGCGCGTCTCAACCAAGATCGATCAGTTTCCGAAATGGCTAATTGTCGTGCGATTAAATCAGTATACACAGCCACTCGTTCACTGTGCCCTGCGGTATAGGGGCTTTTTGCATCAACAATTTTGCCAAATGCCGTGACGATACAGTCTAAATACGCTTCATCCAAAGGCTGATGCGCTTGTGCCGGTGGTAAATGCATCACTCGTTGGCTGATATCAGAGGCTTTGAGGCTGGCCACAAAGTGCGGGTTATCCACCAACTGTTCAATAATCTCAACCAGTTGTGGGTCAAACCATCCACCACTACGCTCTGTAACCTCGCGTATTGCTTCGTCCAAATCATGTTCCATTTGAAAAACATCAAATACTTGAGCTAATAACGCAATCCGCGAGAAAAGGGGGATAGCTTCACCTTTTAGCTGTTGAGGACGCCCTTGACCATTCCAATGTTCATCCAGTGAGTGGATCCCATGCGCGACGACTTCGCTAAATCGCAACTCTCGCGCCACATCAGCCCCACGAGTACAACGAGTTTGAATAAGCTCTTGTGCATAATCATTACCATTTTTCAAAATGTCGATGGTAGTTAAAATACGTTCTGCCCAGCTCTGCTCTGAACCGGTATTTTTGACGATAAAGTTAATAACACTCGATAGACTGGTTCCGACGGTTTTATAACGCCGTTTGAAAGCGAGATCATCAGTGGCATACAACTCGCAAATTCGCGCGGCGTTGCTACTGCAGCCCGCATCTTTCAATAGCAAGGTAAAAAACAGATCATGCAGCTCAGCCTGATCGAGCTCTAATTGCATGCCAATATGCATACCAACCCAGCAACAACGAATGCAGTGCTCCGGTGGTTGGCCTTCCGTCATGTCTAAGGCGGTCGTTAGCGAAATCATTAGTTCAGAAAGGGGGAAACTATTCTCCAATCGTGTTCTCACTCAATTGCATTAGTCTGGTTGCAGTTTAGATGTGACCGTTCGGTTTAGCCAATGATTTACCTCAGTTATCAGGCCAGAGTTGGACTATTTCCTTGCTCTAACAAACCTGCATTGCCCAAAAACAGGTTGAGGTAATGAACCCTGTTAACGGGCTCTGGTAAATCCAGCTTGGTATTTTTGATTGCTCTTGACACTCACACCTCTTACTCTGTGGGCAACTAGTCAGAAAGGAACCCTCATGTACTCTGTTTATACTTATCCTATCGGTACGCCAGGCACACCTTGGCAAGCAGCAGAACGCGAAGCGTGGCTCGCGCAAACGACGATTAAACGAGAATATCAGCAAGAAGTCGTGCCGAAAATTAACGCTTTGGCAACGGATTTTGAGATAGAGCAATACGGTGCACTATCAATAGACAAAGATCGCTACCCATTATTTGCCTTAAAAAGTCGCTCATGGAACCCTGACAAACCAACGGTGTTGATCACAGGTGGCGTACACGGTTACGAAACCAGCGGAGTGCACGGCGCGTTGCAGTTTTTAGCGACTCAAGCACAGCAGTATCAATCTCATTTCAACATTGCCGTTGCCCCGTGCGTAAGCCCTTGGGGCTATGAAACGATCAATCGTTGGAACCCATCAGCGCTTGACCCTAATCGCTCATTTTACGCCAATAGCCCAGCCGAAGAGTCGGCAAGCTTAATACGCTGGGTCGCAAGCTTAGGTGACGTGCTGGTGCATATTGATTTGCATGAAACTACAGACAGTGATGAAAGCGAGTTTCGCCCTGCACTAGCAGCGCGCGATGGGATTAGATATGAAGCCGATACGATTCCCGATGGGTTTTATACTGTCGGCGATACGGAAAATCCGCAGCCAGAATTCCAAGCAGCCATTATTGAATCGGTACGTAAAGTCACGCACATTGCACCAGCCGATAGTAAAGGCGAGATCATCGGCTCTCCCATCACTCAAGAGGGAGTAATTAACTACTCCATGAAAGCGTTAGGGTTATGCGGTGGCATCACAAATTGCTACTTCGGCACCACCACCGAAGTGTACCCAGATAGCCCAAAAGTCACAGCGCAAGAGTGTAATGACGCACAAGTCGCCGCCATTGTTGGCGCTTTGGACTACGTGTGCCGCTAAAACGATAAAACACCCAACCACCTATGTCATGGATTCATGAGTAATAGACGTTGTAAAAAATTACCAAATTAAGTCTAAGGCACTTCTTTATAGTTTGATCAGGATGAAGTGCCTCCTACATACGCTTAAGCAATATTATAACAAGCGATTTTTATACTGTTCCGGCGTTTGGCCGGAGTATTTTTTAAACATGGTAATAAAAGGACTGGCTTGGTTGTAGCCAAGAGTTAATGCTACCTCTTTCACTGAATGCCCTGTGCGCAGTAAATCCATGGAATAGAGATAGCGTACTCTTAATCGCCATTCGGTAAAACTCATCCCTAGTTCCGTTTGGCAATGCCGCGCTAATGTTCGCTCTGTGGTATGTACTTTTTCAGCCCACAAAGCCAATGTCGTATCATCGGTCGGGTTTTCTTCTACCGCCGCTAAAATCGGGGCTAAATATTTGTGATTAGTGGAAGGCAAAAAATGATGCTGCGTTTCTTGCGTTGCCAATTGGTCGAGCAATACTTGAACTAAACGTTTATCTTGCGCGTTTTGAGCCACACTGATTTCACGCGATCGAAAATCCTCAATGATGGCAGAAACGATGGGCGTCACTTTTATCAAACTGGTGTGCCTGGGAAAACCATGGGTGAGAGCCCGATCAATATTGAGCGAACAATATTCAATTGGCTTACGATTATAGCTGCAGTGTTTCACCCCCGCAGGAACCCAAATCGCGAGATGAGGCGGTGCGAGAAATCGCGTTTCTTGCGCTTCCATTTCCAAAATCCCGCCGGAAATTAGCTGCACTTGTCCCCATGGATGGCTATGAGTTCGCGTTTCTGTGTTTGACAAAAACGCATCGAAATTCATAAAGACATCCGATGGCGCACTGTCAATCGATAGTGAAGGGTGAAGATTTCTGGGCGCTTTTTTCAAACTTGTCTTCCTATCGCTCGCAATGTCGTTTTGGAGATATATATAATTATAGAGACCTGCCACACTATACTTCAAAGCACAATTTGCGACGAGGCTCACATGGTATATCTTCTTCCACTATTCACGGTTCTAATTTGGGGTGGTAACTCTATCATCAACAAGCTCGCCGCAGAAACCATTGAGCCAAGTGCGATGAGTTTTTATCGCTGGTTTGTCGCGATGCTGTTGCTAACCCCCTTTTGCTTACCTACCGTGATCCGCCAATGGGTAACCATCAAGCCCCATTTAACTAAACTGGCTTTTTTAGCCATGTTAGGCATGGTACTGAATCAGTCTCTTGGCTATTACGCAGGGCTAACGACTACTGCATCAAATATGTCGTTGATCACTTCGCTGGTACCGCTGCTCAGTGTGTTCATCAGCGTCCCTCTACTCCATAAGCGCATTTCAGCTTTGAGTGTTGTAGGAGGGATCCTCTCTCTCGCAGGGCTTGCTTTTATGCTAGGTCAAGGCGATATGAGCTTCTTCTTGCATCAAGATATTACACATGGTGATGCGTTAATGGTGGTGGCTGCAACCGTTTACGCACTTTATTGTGTGTTACTTAAACGGTGGAAAATGCCGCTAAGCAATTGGACGCTTATTTATATGCAAGGGTTGTTTGCTGTCTTAATGCTGACACCATTATGGTTGACCAGTGAACATCTCCTGCCCACGGAAGGCTCACTGCCCCTAATCGCTTACGCTTCTGTCGCTGCATCCTTATTGGCTCCGTGGATGTGGGTAAAAGCGATCGATTTAATTGGTGCAGACTCTAGTGCGATGTTTATGAATTTGTTACCTGTAGTGGCGGTTTCGCTTGCCACAACCCTGTTAGGTGAAACAGTGCAAAACTACCATCTTTTAGGTGGAACGATGGTAATTTCCGGGGTTATTTTATCCCAAATAAAACTGACAAAAAGCCGTACAACAGCTATCGAGGGCGTAATACAACCATAAAATTGAGCATCTAGCATCGATTCGAGCTATGTTTATGGAAGAAGAATAAAAATAAACAAAAATGAAATGTATTGAGGGATCCTTTACGTCAGATCCGTTAGGCAACCTAGCAAATTTGGTGGCCAGATAATGATTCTTGATAACATCGAAGATGTGTATAGCAATAATTTGTTTGCCTTGCATGAGCTTGTTTTAAACGAGCTCGGTTCATACGTGTTCGTAAAAAACCGTCAAGGTGAGTATCTGTATGCAAATCAGCTAACACTAAAACTGTTCGGCACAACTTTGGAAGAACTCAGAGGCAAAACTGATCATGATTTTTTTCAAGATGACCTACTCGCCGATATTTTACACAGCGATCAAATGGTATTTGATACCAAATCAGTGAAGAACGTGCACAAGCAAAATTTGATACCAAAGTACGCGTCTACCGCGCAATAAAGAAACCGATTCTAAGTACACAAACCGGTGAAGTGATTGGCCTTATCGGTGTTTCTACTGAGATTACCGATATTGTTGAACTGCAAGAGCAACTACACACTCTGGCCAATACCGATGACTTAACGCAGCTCTACAATCGCCGCAAGTTGTGGCGAGAAGCGTGTAATGAATTTACGTTGGCTCAGCGTGATCATTATCCGATAAGTTGTATCGCGATTGATATCGACAACTTCAAGTTAGTAAACGATACCTATGGCCACCAGCGAGGAGATGATGTGATTTGGCAGTTAGCAGAGATAGCGAGAAAGCACACACGCCATGGCGATGCCTGCGGTAGAATTGGTGGTGAAGAGTTTCTGATTGTTCTGCATAAGGCGAATGCGCATGAGGCCTTTCAAGTGGCAGATCGTTTACGTAAAGAATTTTATGCATACGCATTTTTTGACAACGGCGCACACTTTAGTATCAGTTGCGGTATCTCTGAAATTGCGGGCAACGATGCCGATTTTTTCGAAATTTATCGCCGCTCAGACAAAGCACTTTATAAAGCCAAGCTCGCTGGACGGAATCAATGTGCCACATTCCAAGAAACATAACTATGTTCCATAAAGGGCCTATAATGTTCGTTTAATGTGAATTATCACTTAAAACGAGCAAATACTCGCGTATCCCATTCACTAATGATTGAATTTGGTCGATTAAACCGTACACTCACAAAGTCGTAGTGCCTTACGCACAATAAGCATTCAAGGTATTGGCCTATTTAAGCTTCAATGAATAAGGATATTTAAGGTGAAAGCAGTTAAACGCCATCAAGAAATTATCGAATTAGTTCAAACACACGGATTTGTGAGTACTGATGATTTAGTCGAGCGATTCAATGTCAGTCCACAAACCATCCGCCGAGATCTCAACGAACTTGCAGATGCCAATAAGTTACGACGCAATCACGGCGGCGCCACCATCGCGTCTAGTTCTGAAAACTCCTCTTACCACACTCGCCAAGTAACTTATCAGCAAGAAAAAGAGAAAGTGGCTGCCGAGCTAGTCAAACACATTCCCGATGGCGCAACGCTCTTTATCGACATAGGTACGACACCTGAAGCTATCGCTCGGGCATTAATGCTCAATCACGAAAATCTGCGCATTGTCACCAACAACATTAACGTGGCGACGATTTTAATGGCCAAACCGGATTTCAATGTCATCTTAGCGGGCGGTGAAGTGCGCAATAAAGACGGTGGCGTGACGGGTGAAGCCACTTTGGATTTCATTTCACAATTTCGTCTCGATTTCGGTATTTTAGGGATTAGCGGCATTGACTATGATGGCTCACTTTTAGATTTCGATTATCACGAAGTGAGAGTCAAACGGGCGATCATCGAAAATAGTCGCTGTGTTTATCTCGGTGTCGACCACAGCAAATTCGGACGTAATGCCATGGTTAAGCTAGGCACAATTGCCGACGTAGATTTGATCATTACCAATGCTCAACCACCAGAAGAAATTGATGCATTCGCTCGTGAAAATGAAGTAACCATTCAGGTGGTATAGATAGATTGAGGCCAAAACCGACATTTGAACTAGATTTTCCCGCCAAATAGATAAACTATTTCATTATTTGCTCGTACTGTTACGGTTTTTTTTGATATAAATGCCAATATAGTACGACGCAATCTAGAACTTTCGGCTTATGTACAAAATTCTGAGACTGATCCAAGAGAACCAACAAATCACTAGCCACGATGATTTGGAAAATGTACTCAATGGGCTCAATAACTTAATTGATCATGAATTTTTCCTCTTTGGCCTCTCTTTTCAACCCACGTTAAAAACCAGTGAAACGCTTGTCACGGACAATTACCCCAATAGCTGGCGACAGCAATATGATGAATCCGGCTTCATGCATATCGATCCAATTGTCAAATACAGTATTACCAATTTTTTGCCCATTCGCTGGGATGACGCTAAGCGGGTCAATGATGATGGACGAGTCATTTTCGAAGAGGCGCGTTGCAATGGACTCAAAGCGGGATTTAGCATTCCAATCCATGGGCTTAGGGGGGAATTTGGCATGGTAAGTTTTGCAACCTCAGATACCAAGTCTTACGATTTGAATCAACAAAGTATCCATACCTCACAGCTCATTGTACCGTTACTGGCTCATAATATTGGCAACATCACCCGTTACCATAAAGACGCAAAACCGAGAGCGGTGCTCACCGCACGTGAAGTACAATGCTTAGCTTGGGCGGCCGAAGGCAAAAGCGCATGGGAAATTGCCACGATTATTAATACGTCAGAACGTACCGTGAAGTTCCATTTCAGTAATGCTTGTAAAAAGCTTGGCGCGACGAATCGCTACCAAGCGATCACTAAAGCTATTTTAGGTGGCTATATCAATCCCTATTTATAAGGCTTATGCATTGACACTTGCACGATATGCTTCATTCATTGGAATATGCAAAGCGACAGAACGTGTACTTCCCAAAAGATGCACTTTTTTATCACCGAGTCTTTCGCATGGGATCCCCATTCGCTTAATCAATTTTTCCACACTGGCCGATGTGACCGTTACATAGGCATTGATGTGATATTGCTGGGCGTGATGATACAGCGACTGAAACATCTGCAGCGTAACATTACTCACGCCGCCCAATTGCGCCGAATGATCTTTATCGACCGCAAAACGACTCAGCTCATAAATCTCCTTTGCTTTGGGTGCTTGCTGCACACCGAGTAATTCCGAAAAAGTATCTTTAAGCATATAACGCGACGTCGTTGGCAAAATTCGCCAACACCCCACTAAATGACCCTGTTCCTCTTTGGCATACAAATAGTGTGCTTCTGGGACGTCGTACTCATCAGTCTCCATTCCTCGATTTGTTTTTAGCTCCCACTGCAAGCGTTGCGAAAAAACTTTATAGCGTAACTTCAGCAATGACACATAATCAGCTTGAGGGACACTTTGAAAGGTATGTGAATAAATTGAAATAGTCATGTGACTTCTCCTTAGGTTATTGGAGAAATCACGCTAAACAATCTCATCAGAGATAGAACCTGTTCGATCGAACAGTTACGTCGAAATACTGTTTAAACTATTATTAACGCAACTGAATAACTAACGCTCAGTTGGCTCAATAAGGTACAACATAAAGTAAATAACTCGTACCACTCGGCTTTAAAAATCCTCTTAGGCAACTAAGAGGATTTTTTATATCTGCTGCATTCAAAATAATATTGCAGTTTGGTTAACGCTTTGTTATTTATGATTCCGTTAATAAAAACAAGGATTCCCCAATGAGTAGTGGCCAACGTGCAATAACTTTGCGTTTTTTAGCAGAGCCCGGTGATGTGAATTTTGGTGGTAAAGTCCACGGTGGTGCTGTCATGAAATGGATAGATCTAGCGGCCTATGCGTGCTCAGCAGGCTGGAGTGGTAAATATTGCATCACCGCTTATGCTGGAGGGATCCGCTTTGTCGCTCCTATCCACGTAGGGAACCTCGTTGAAGTCAGCGCAAAAGTTATTTATACGGGAACGAGCTCAATGCATATTGCCATTGATGTGCAAGCGAGCGATCCAAAAGAGTTGAAAAACCAGCTGACTACCCATTGTATTGTCATCATGGTGGCTGTCGATGGGCAAGGCAAGCCTACCCCTATACCCGAATGGGTGCCGCAAACAGCAGAAGATATTGCCCTACGCCAATCAGCGATACGCTTAATGAACATGCGTAAAGAGATAGGGGAAGAGATGGAAGCTCACGTTAAGTACTTAAAATAACCACCTATGATACGCTCAGTTGTCATTTTTTCTTCATCTTTATCTGCTTAAATCGAGCCCTCTGAAATTTTGCATCGATGATAGGAAAAGACTTTGACTCTCAGAGAGATTACCTTGAGCGAATCGACGTTAGTCGACCCAAAGTCAATTGAGTATCACTGGGTCCGAACGCTTTACGTTGAAGGCTACCAGCCCCAAGAAATTAACCACTATATCCGTGCCTGCTTTGGCGGAGATGATACCTTCGCCGATTTGTTTCGCCGCGTTGCGCTGCAGCAAGAGAGTTTGTATGTCCTTTTGCAATACTTAGGCTGCGCCCCTTCTAGCCGTGAGTTCTGATTTTTTAGCCTTCCTTTACGACGTTACACAAAGATTTCAGATGTGGGTCGCATCCAAACACCATTTCACTTTTGAGACATTCAATTCATCATATACTGCATGTGCATTACCAATAGCACCCTTTAATACAGATATAAAAAAACCCAAGCAATGCTCGGGTCTTGGTTACAAAAACTGTTAGTTTGTTGGATAGTAAGGAATAAAGCTAACAGCCAGCTATGCGTAACGCCAGATTTGCATATTACTTAACTGATCGGCGGCCAAACCAAATACGTTAAGCTAATACAATATGGGCGACCTCACGGTCGCCCTATCGTTATTATCCTTTCACACCACCGGCCGTAAGTCCTCCGACTAACCAGCGCTGTGCAAGCAAAAAGACGACAGTGATAGGTAAAGCAGACAACACTGCTGCTGCTGCAAAATCTCCCCACAAATAGTTCTGAGGATAAAGATACTGCTGCATACCCACCGCTAATGTATATGAGTTTACATCAGAAAGTAGCAAAGATGCCACTGGTACTTCACCAACCACCCCAATAAACGAGAGAATAAACACAACCGCAAGAATCGGCACAGAGAGTGGTAGCAGCACCAGTCTAAAGGCTTGCCATGGTGTAGCTCCATCTAAAGCAGCCGCTTCTTCTAATGAGTTATCTATCGTTTCAAAATAGCCTTTGATCGTCCATACGTGCAGTGCGATACCACCTAGGTAGGAGAAAATTAAACCACCATGCGTATTTAAGCCAAGAAATGGGATGTATTGACCTAATTTGTCAAACAGTGCATACATCGCAACCAGTGCCAGTACCGCTGGGAACATTTGAAAAATCATCATCGCTTTTAAGATGGTGTCTTTACCTTTAAAACGCATGCGCGCAAAGGCATAAGCAGACGTTGTCGATAGGGCCACAATGAGCACTGAAGTAATGCCTGCTACTTTCACTGAATTCCATAACCAAGTCAGAACCGGAAATGGCGGCGGTGTAACAGAGCCATCAGCATTAGTGACAGCAAAACCTAATGCCAATTTCCAGTGTTCTAGAGATGGGTTATCTGGGATCAAACTGCCCGTGGCAAAGTTCCCTTCACGAAATGAAATCGCAATGACCATCAATAGTGGAAAAATGATCAGCGATAAAAATGCCCACAGAGCAACATGAGTCGCCCATAAGCGATATTTGAGAGATTGACCTTGTACCATCGCCATAACGATTACTCCTTAATTCTGTGACAGCTTCGTAAAACGTAAGTTGAGTAGTGCTAACCCACCAACCAGTAAGAAGATCAAGGTTGCGATGGCACTAGCCAAACCGAAGTCTTGACCACCAGCTCCTTCAAACGCAATACGATAGGTATAGCTTACGAGTAAATCGGTGTAGCCGGCTGGCTCTGAAGTACCAATCATATTCGGGCCACCTTGTGTCAGAAGTTGAATCATCACAAAGTTGTTAAAGTTAAACGCAAAGCTCGCAATAAGTAACGGAGTCATTGGTTTGATCATGAGCGGCAATGTGATACGGGTGAAGTTGTGTAAAAAGCCTGCACCATCAATCGCCGATGCTTCATATAAATCCTCTGGAATCGCTTTCAAAAGACCCATACACAAAATCATCATGTAAGGAAAACCAAGCCAAGTATTGACGATCAGCACCATACTTTTAGCGAGAAAGGGATCTGAGAACCAGCTAGGACTAATGCCAAAAATACTGTTGAGCACCATATTGATCTCACCAAAGCTTTGGTTGAACAAGCCTTTGAAGATCAAAATAGAAATAAAAGCAGGAACAGCATAAGGCAGGATTAATAGCACTCGGTAAACGGCGCGGCCTTTAAGCTCTTCCCATTGCACAACACTAGCCAACACTAGCCCTATCATAAGAGTGAAAATCACGGTTAAGGTTGAGAAAACGACCGTCCAGATAAAGATATTGATGAAAGGCTCTTTAATACCGTCATCTTTCCATACACGCTCAAAGTTATGTGTACCAATTTTCACTACAAAACCAGGCGATACTGTCACACCGATAAACTGACCACTTTCGTCCACTGGTTGATAAAAGCCAACATCCATATTCGGCCGTAGTATTTCGCCTGTTTGATTATTGACCAGCGTTTCGCCATCATCTTGCATGGTGTAAAGCGGCGATACGGCGGCAAACTTGCGCAAGCCACTCATACGTACATCTTCACCACTAGGGAAATGCAGATCAATTGAGCTCAACGTAGCACGGTGATTAATAATGGTTTTAATCGGCTCTTTGGTGCCCTCAATACCCTCAATAGGTTGAAGATCCATATCGGTCACCGATAAACCCGTTAAGGAAAATACGTCGGTAGCGAGCGTCTGCTCTCCATCTTCGATTGCAATTCGATAGCCACTTTCCGTTTTGTATAGAGTGAAAGGATAGCTTTCCCCGCCCTGATAAGTTCGATCCAACAGCACGGTTTGTGCACGTTCTAAAGAGAGTTGGTTTTTAGCACTGTAGTTAGTAAAAGCCAGACCAACGGTGTAGGCCAAAGGAAAGAGGATGAATAAGATCATTCCCGCGATACCCGGATAAATATAGCGGTGTGCGTAAGTATGTTTACTGCCGAAAATATAAAGGGCCAGAGCGGTAAGAATGAGAGTAAGCAGCGCAAAGGCGAGCTCACCGCGAGAATACATAAGAATAGTGGCGTAACCGTTAACGATACCAACCGTACCTAATAATGCCCATTTAATGAGCACATTTTTACTGGAAGGAAGTGCCGTTTCGGGTGCTGACAAAGCATCTGTACCTTGAACTGACTGCATAGAAGAACCTGCTAGCGATATAAACGTAAAATGAAGGAGAGGTTACCCTCTCCTTAAGGGCTTGACCAAAACCGAATTATTTAGTCATTTGTTTTTCTGCATCAGCCAGTGCGGCATCGACAGTTTGGCGGCCATCTACAATATTGATAATTGCACTTTTCGCGCTGCCCCAAAATGCATTCATCTGAGGGATGTTCGGCATAATTTCGCCATTCATTGCGTTATCCATTGTCGCGGCGATGCGTGTATCTGCATCAAGCTCACGTTGGAAAGAGTTAAGAGCCACCGCGCCAAGAGGTTTGTCATTATTGACCATGCGCAGACCATCATTGGTGAGTAAGTAGTTTTCGATAAACTCAATCGCGAGATCTTTATTTGGAGAAGCGGTGCTGATACCAGCCGTCAATACGCCCACGAACGGCTTGGAAGATTGCCCGTTAAATTTAGGTAATGTCGTCACACCGTAGTTAATGCCTGATTTTTCAATGTTGCCCCAAGCCCACGGACCGTTGATCGTCATTGCCGTTTTACCTTGGTTAAACGCAGCTTCAGAAACAGAGTAGTCCATATCCGGAGAGATCACGCCTTTGTCCACTAAGCCTTTCACGAAGTTCATCGCGTCTTTTACGCCTTTATTCGCGATACCCGCATCTTTCACATCATAACCATCAATCGTATATTTGAATGCGTAACCGCCATCAGCCGCCATAAGAGGCCATGTGAAATACGGTTCTTTCAAGTTCCACATGATGGCTGTTTTGCCCTCTTTCTTAAGTTTGGCGTTCAACGCTTCCACTTCTTCCCAGCTTTTCGGTGGGTTTGGCACAAGATCTTTGTTATAGATGAGAGACAAGGATTCTACCGCGACTGGGTAGCCGATGATTTTACCGTTGTATTTCACCGCATCCCAGGCAAAATCCACGATACCCTCTTGAATCGCTTTTGAAGGTTTAATTTCAGCCAGCAAGCCAGCTTCTGCATAACCACCAAAACGGTCATGAGCCCAGAACACAATATCAGGTCCATCACCCGTTGCTGCGGTTTGTGGGAATTTATCTTGAAGTGCGTCAGGGTGGGCCACGGTCACTTTGATACCCGTGTCCGCCTCAAATTTCTTACCCACTTCAGCCAAACCGTTATAGCCTTTATCACCATTAATCCAAATGGTGAGTTGTCCTTCTTCAATAGCAGCATGTGCACCAAACGAACCAAGAGCAACTAGAGTACTTAGCGCGACTGTGCTTAGGGCGTTTTTCATGTTCATATCCTTTTTATTTTTGTGTTGTAGGGCTCACCAACAGGTTTCGCCGTATTTCGTCATATATAATCAGAGAAAACCTAACTTGACTCATCCTCCTACGCCCTACGCCCTCGATATTATGGACTATTTTCGTGATCATCATCGCTCAAGGTTAGAGAGCTCAATCACAAAAAAATACCTTTTTGTGACATGCTTCCACTTAACAGCCATTAATTATTTGAACTGGATCTAACTCAGCCCTTAAACCCCTCCTCCATCGCATCCATCGCTACTCCCCCCTATAAAAAACTCAATTAGGAGGATGTATCAAACACACACATCACACAAAATACAGTCATCCCAGAGTGGATAGTAAGAGCCTTTTCCAGTAACTCATCGTTTACTGGCTTACATCGCTAGATTGGTTTGCTGTCATAAATGAGCGTTCGTGGTAATTGATTTTATAACGGGGGAGACGCTCAATGTGCAGGGGAAGTGAACTAAATCATTGGCATGGATGGGTGATGCTTTCTTCAAACTCCCTTAATTTGAAGACATCACCCTTTTTCTTACATTATTAACCACCTTACCCAATTCCTGCTGTCATTGCCTGCAAGAAAACTCATATAATGATGGGCAGTGATTTATAAAAAATATTGATCGAGGACGAGCTCTATGGCGAGTGTCACGTTAAAAAATGTATGTAAAGCATACGGTGATGTATTAATTTCTAAAAATGTCGACTTAGAAATTCAAGAAGGCGAATTTGTCGTCTTTGTCGGTCCGTCAGGTTGTGGGAAATCCACCCTACTGCGTTGCATCGCAGGCCTAGAAGATATCACCTCGGGTGACTTGTTTATTGGCGATAAGCGAATGAATGATGTTGAACCTTCTAAACGTGGCGTCGGCATGGTATTTCAATCCTATGCGCTCTACCCGCACCTTAATCTTTTCGACAACATGTCTTTTGGCCTAAAGTTGGCCAAAGCCGATAAAAAGGAGATCGAGCAACGTGTTGAGCACGCCGCCGATATTCTCCAGCTCAGCCATTTGCTTGAACGTCAACCTAAGTCTCTTTCAGGTGGCCAACGTCAGCGTGTCGCGATTGGGCGTACTTTAGTCTCACAACCGAATGTATTTTTGCTTGATGAGCCGCTGTCTAACCTAGATGCAGCGCTGCGCGTACAGATGCGTTCAGAGATAACCAAACTGCAACGCAAATTGGGCTGCACTATGATTTACGTTACCCATGACCAAGTCGAAGCAATGACAATGGCTGACAAAATCGTGGTCTTGGATGCTGGTTTCGTATCACAAGTAGGTAAACCACTTGAGTTGTATCATTACCCAGAAAATCGTTTCGTCGCAGGCTTCATCGGTTCTCCTAAAATGAACTTCATGAGCGTATTCATCGAAGATGTCGAAGCCGAACGCGTGAAAGTTCAACTCTCTAATGGAACCTCATTTTGGATTTTGGTCGATGGCACCACGATCACTCGCGGCGAGCGTATGTCATTAGGTGTGCGTCCAGAGCACTTGCTGAGCGCTGAAGATGGCGACGCGAAAATTGAAGGCAAGGTGATGATGGTTGAGAAACTCGGTAATGAAACACAAGTCTACATGAACTTGAAAGGCTCTGATTCTGATGTAATTTACCGCCAGCCTGATACTTTGGGCGTTGAAACAGGTGATACATTGACAATTGGTATTCCTGGGCATCGCTGCCACCTCTTCCACAGCGATGGACGTGCATGCCGCCGCCTTTACAAAGAAAAAGGCATCGAAGCCGAATAAAAAGAAATTCAGTTAAGAAAATAAGACAGCCCCTATCAAAGGGGCTGTCTTATTTAAAAATAAATAAAATTTAATTAAACTCTTCAATACCAATATTATCTTTTGCCCATAATAATGCCTGAAGTCTATTTTTAGCATTTATCTTTTTAAATACATTATGTAAATGTGTTTTTACTGTATTTTCACTTACAAACAACTCATCTGCAATTTGCATATTAGATGCACCACAGCCAAGTAGCTTAATTATTTGCTGCTCTCTTTTCGTTAATTTAGCATAAGCTTGAGAGGTAATAGATGAATTACCTGCACGATAATGCTGTATATATTCCTGAGCCAATTTTCGATTAAACCACATTTCATCATCAAGCACTTTTTCCATGCCCTTAACTAAAGATTCAAGCTGATCATTGGTATAAAATACACCCACAAGATTCTGCCATTTAAAGAGCATTTTAGGTTCAATATCTAGCGGGCAATTAATAAGCACTTCTTTTGCATCAGGGCAGGATAAGCGTTTAAATGCTGAGTAATCAGCAAAATTATTTTCATCAACGCGAGAATAGTCGATAATAACCAATTGAATTTTATAGGATGATAGACTGTTATCATTCATCCACGTATCGCAAAGCGGAGAGATATCAATACTAATCGGCAACTTTGACTCTAGCGAATCTTTAAGTAAGCGAGACTGCATACAAACATCAGAAAGCAATCGAACGTTAATTTTTTTTTCTTCACTCATTTTAAACTCCTAGATCATACCGCTCACTTGATAAAACTAACGTTAAGCGACTATAAGTCAATATCTCAAAATAACCCGCTCTCATTTTAATAAAAAACCTAATGAATAAATCCATTTAATTCATGAAGTTATTGTGCATTCTTATTTATGAGAACAAATGACTGTTTTATTTATATACCTTACTACTTGAAGTGGTTTGGGTGTAGTAGGCCATTCTATAAAAGGTAATGGAATAAAAAGATAAAGAATCGAGTGTCATTCCTGACGAATGAAAAGCACCACGCACTTCTGGTTTTGAGAAAAAGCGTGGCATTCACTGCTCATTGGTTATTACTTTAAAAATCAACGTCGATGAGAAAATCACCCTATTGAGGCTAGGTCCGATATAGAACTTTTACAACATGCCAACCAAACTTGGTTTTCACCAAATGAGGTGTCAGTACCTCTCCAGTGAAACAGATTTTATCAAATTGAGGGACCATCTGCCCCTGACGAAACTCACCCAGATCGCCCCCTTTTTTACCCGAAGGGCAGGTAGAATATTTTCTGGCTAATGTTTGAAATTTCGCTCCCTTTTTTAACTGAGCGATAATATCTTCAGCTTGTTCTTTATGCTTCACTAAAATGTGAAGAGCCGCTGCCGTTCTTGCCATCATTTTTCTCAATAAATTTGCTACTGCAAATAGTGTAACGGATGCTTTTCAAGAGTCCAACCCCAATGTAAGAGTGCAAAAGATCAATAAACATACGGTTATACTGTTTATTTGCATTTAACGCATTGCCGTCAGTAAGAGATCGTTTAGTATTAAGCATAAGAAACAACGTTGAGTAAGGTGTTATGGCTAAAACCCCCAGTAAGGCAAACCAATCCCAAGGCATGTTGATGTTCACATTGAACACTCAGAAACAGCTTTTTGCTATCGGGACTCTGAAAGTACGAGAGATTGTCCCTTACATGCCAATGACACAAATCCCATATTCTCATCACCATGTGATCGGAACGGTGACTATCCGTAACTTGACGGTACCTGTCATTGATATGGCTGCCGCCATTGGCTTTAGAGCAATTCAACCTAGCGAATATAAACAATGCTACTTAATCGTGACGGACTGCCTGCGAACCGTAGTTGCGTTTATGGTACGTAGCATTGAAAAAATCATCGAGTGTGACTGGCGAACAATCGAGTCTTCACCTGCAGTGGCGGGAAAAGACGTTTTTGTCACTGGCATAACCCGCTATCAAAAACAGATTGTGCAGTTACTTGACGTCGAATTATTACTTTCAAAAATTTATCCACAGTATGAATCAACTAAGATCCCGATGCTGACTGATATTGAACGTGAACGATTAAAAGCACTGCGTATTTTACTGGTGGATGATTCATCTATTGCACGTAAACAATTGTCAGATGCCTTAGACAGTATCAACATCCCTTACCAAATCTGTAAAAATGGGCTTGATGCCATTGAGCTGATGCGTCAAGACGCTCAACATCAACGTGCGATCGATTTGCTGGTCAGTGATATTGAAATGCCGGGCCTTGATGGATATGAACTGGCCTTTGAGGTTCAAAATGATCCAATGCTGAGCCATGCTTATTGTATTCTTCACACCTCGCTTTCCAGTGAGATCTGTTTGGATAGAGCTCACCAAGTCGGAGCCCACGAAGCTTTGGAAAAATTTAACGCGACAGAATTGATAGAAGCGATGCTGCGTGGCGCAAAAAAACTGGAACAACGTAAGGATACCGCTTAATCAAGTTTTGCTTGCACAAACAGAGCCTGAAGCGCTTCTCTATCTGATTTTTTCAGTTTACTCACTACAAGCTGATAAGAGCGTTCACATAATTCCTGTAACATCATCTGGTCCACATCTCCGTTTAACTTAACGGAGATCCAGTGTCTTTTATTCATATGATAACCAGGACGAATAGCGGAAAAGGCACTGGTCAGAACTTCACCATCTTCGGGAGTGCACTTCAATGTCACAAACGGCTCTTCTCTCGACTGAGAAGTATAGGCAAACATTTTACCGCGAATTTTGAAAACCAACGCGTCAGGACCAAACGGATAGCTACTTTCTACCTGAGGTAAAATATCCAAAAACGATTCAATATCATACATCTCCATCTATTACTCCTTGATTCAGTAACCAACTTATTTTAATCATTCAGCGATTCAATATATAAAAAACCCCCTACTATGTCTGTCTATTGTGTTTGATCTACATCAAGAATCGATTGTTCACCGTAAATAAAAATTCAACTTCAAACTTTAGTTGCATTTTTTTAGCGCATAACTTTGGGATATCCGCTAATCTTAGCGGTATGAATATCTGTGACTGTCTATTAATTTTACGATAATGACCAGCGACGACTTTAAGAGATCTACAGCCAATTTAAAAAAAGCAGTACCGTTGATGATGAAAAATCATGTGGCGGCGACACCTGCTAACTATGCACTTTGGTATACCTATGTTGACAATGCCATACCTCAACTCAATCGAGAACTCGATTCTGTATTGGAAAACTTTGGCCTTTGTCCTCCCGCGGCAAGCTCTCAACTCTATAACAGCTATGTCGCATCGCGCTCTGAAACCAGTTTAAGCACGCTACGCAACAATATTGAAGTGTTAGTCAATGAAGTCGCAAGTTCAATGTCAGATACCCTAACCGATACCAGCGAATTTGCCAGAGTGATTGATAAAAGTTTTAGTGAATTAGAACGAGTCGAAAACGATGATTTATCGATCGAAGAGGTGATGAAAGTGGTTCGCCAATTGGTCACTGAATCGCGAGATATTCGCCATTCAACTCAGTTTTTAAATGGTCAACTTAATAGTGCCAGTAAAGAAATTCATCGACTGAAAGAGCAGCTTGCCGAGGTGCAAAAAGAGGCTTTATTCGATGGATTGTCCGGTTTATATAACCGCCGTTCGTTCAATGATGATCTCTTTACCCTAATAAGCGCGCAGCAACCAATAAGCCTGATCTTATTAGATATCGATCACTTCAAATCTTTTAATGACAATTACGGCCACCTATTTGGTGACACCGTCATCAAAGGCATCGCTAAAAAGCTTCAGAGTAGCTGTCGAGATGGCATTACCGCCTACCGATTTGGCGGCGAAGAGTTTGTTTTAATTGTTCCAAATAAAACACTGCGCATTGCCAGACAGTTTGCAGAATCACTGCGCCGTTCGATAGAAAAAATGAGCGTGAAGGATCGCCGCTCAGGAAACCAAGTTGGTAATATTACCGCCTCTTTTGGTGTGACAGAGTTACAACTAGGTGATACGTCCGAGTCTTTGATAGAAAGAACCGATAAACTGCTCTATGAAGCAAAACAATTAGGCCGCAACCGTGTTATGCCACTTTAATCGCTTCAACCTCTTATGGGTAGCTGAAAAGCAATCACAATTTCCATAAACCTCAATTTATGGATAGAAAAGTAAAAGGGGCGCCACGCCCCATTTAATCCCAATACGCATCTATAACCTAAGCAAGGTTAAAACTGTAGTTTAAGTAATAGTCTTCACCATCTTTTGCGGTGTACTCCTTATCTTCACTACAAGCTTGAGGCTTACCCTTTTCATCACCTTTGACTAGGCTTACCCAGTGGCGCATTGCGGCGCTGGGCATTTCTTCCACCGATTGGGTAAATGTGGTACACGTTTCTAACTGAATATCATTAATCTCTATCAGTTCAACGCGCCCAGTCCCTTTAGTGCAGCCTAACATCACTTCAACATGGCTACCACTTCCATCACGGAACAAGATCGAACATGGTGACTCCTTTTCACCATTGAAGGCAACAAAATGTTTGGGGTGCTTCAAACCACTATGACGCCCATCCTTGAAATAAGCCAACACATGTCGGTAATCGATCACATAACTGGTCACATCTTGATGAGAGCCCGTCGCCAAAGGGAACAATCTATCGAGTAGTTGCTTCGCTCTACTCTGCTTTTCATTTTGTTGATTAGCACTGATAGTCTCGACGGCGAAGACGGCTTCAGCGATAAAGGGTTTATCTAGTTTTTGGATTTCTGTTTTATCGAATGTCAGCATATTCATCGTCTTTTCCTTATAGGTAACTCAACATTTTGTGTTCTAGAGCAATTATTCCAAACTTGCGTTTAACCTTTGTGCAAATTTGTGACCTTGCTTACTTGGTAGAGTAACCAATTTTTTACTACAATTTCACAACAAAAATTTTACAGTGTGAATTTTACAAAATGGCCTTATCAAAAAGCTTAGTTCGTCAGTCACATTTCTTAGGGACAAAAGTCAGAAACTTAAGAAAGCGTAATCACCTAACGATGGAAGACTTATCGGCACGCTGTATTCGTATCAACCCAGAATACGCCCCCTCCGTTTCATACCTTTCGATGATTGAGCGTGGAAAACGGGTGCCTAGTGTTGATATGTTGGAGGTCATTGCCCAAGTTTTCCAAAAAGATCCCGCTTGGTTTTTAGATGATGAACCAGGTCAAACGGATATTACTCCTGACAAGGGTAACAGAGGTGGGATCAGCGGTATGGCTCTTGAACCTAGCTTTTTATTCTCAAATGATATTTTACAAATCGCGATCCCAGAGATGCTTTCCCAAACCGGGATCACTGGCAAACAGTTTGCTCATCTATTGATCCGTGCTCACCAAGAGAGTTTACAAAACCACTTCCCAGATCTTGAGCGAGCAGCAGAAGAAGTGGGTTTAAAACGCTTAAACTTAGCTGTTGAAGATCTTATCGACATCGCCAAAAGCCTTGGTTTGGTTATCCGCTGGGTCACGAGAACCCCGCAAGATGTTGTTGATGAGCTTGGTGTTAGCGCCAAACAACTTATTACCTCTTTTTTTGAACCACCATGCACGATCTACCTCAATCAAATTCTACGTGAGTACCCAACTCGCCTAAAGTACGACCTCGCGGTGTATATTGGCCACAATATTCTGCACAGCAAAGAGGGACTAAAAAGTGTCTTAACGGTTGGCCACACAAACAGTTGGGAAGAAACGCCTGATGCCACCGCCACCTGTGAATTAAATTCCCAAGATATCCTTCAGGCATGGCGAGATTTTGAATCGAGTTTTTTTGCTGGCGCACTACTGTGCCCCAAAGTGCCTTATCGACAACTTCTTGATCGCAGCGGCTACGAAATCGATGTACATTTGAAAGCAGGGGTTTCTCCTTCTGTTGCGATGAGACGCATGACGGTCGTGTCACCCTATCCGCATTGGCACTATTTCGATGCTTATGGTGAAGGCAAATTAAAAGCGGTTTATCGTGGCAATGGGATCCCTCTACCGTGGGGGAATATGCGTAAAGTGAATGACCCTTGCCAGCATTGGGCCGTGTTTAGACGTCTTTCAGAGCCGCAAAGTGGCAGCTCTGCGCAAATTTCGATTTTGAATGTAGGTGATGAGCCGAGAATATATTGCTGTGAATCCGTCAATATGATCGATCCAGCAGGCAATAATCGAGTGCTATGCGCAGGAATAGATTTGAATCCAGCCATCAATGCACAAGGTGGGGATGCTCACTCAATTGCTGAGGAGCTCAAAGCGTTATGCGTCAGCAACGGCGGAAGCTCTCTTATTCCAAGACATATTAAAAAAGATCTCACGACTATTGCTAAAATTCTTAATATTAATTGGATTGAACGCGGAATTGAAAATAATGCGCGCTTAATCTGCTCACGCGGTGCTGTCTGTCCAAGAAAACCAAGCTGCTATGAGAAATGTGCTGGCTAGTTGCAGAGCGTAAAAATAAAAAAAGCCAATCACAAAAAGTATGATTGGCTATTAATAAGTGTGAACAAAAATAAGGTTCACTAACAACGTCAGTTGGCTAGGTGACCCTCGGCTTAGAAGGGTCACTTACTATATAGCAGGATGCATGCCAACTTTAAAACTGCCAAAAAACACCTTATCTGTCTACTTTATGAGCGGTTTCATTACAACGTGTCGCATAATAAATTTGCATTTTGCAATTAAATTTCAAAATGCAAATCTGAATAAATAATTTAGTAGTACTGCTGCCTCTTTTCTTGATACATCCGCTCATCAGCCAGTTTCAACATCGCATCCACATTATCAAATTCTGGGCTAAATGCGGCTGCGCCTACACTGACATGTAGGTTAATTAAGTGCTGCTCATAAATGACTGGCGCATTACACAACGCACTTTTTATTTTGAGACTGATCCGCTCAATATCATCGTTGTCCGATACTCGAGACAGCAAAACCAGAAACTCATCACCGCCAATACGTGCAACTAAATCCGAAGAACGCAATACGCTTTTCACTCGCTCCGCACAAGCAATCAACACCTTGTCACCCGCCGCATGCCCATAGGTGTCATTGATCGATTTGAACTTATCAATATCAATGTTGAGGATGACAAAACCAGCCGATTGGTCCATTTTTATAGCCTGCTCAAAATATCGATCAAGCGTATACATGAAGTACCGACGGTTAGGAAGCTGAGTTAATTCATCATGAAGTGCTCTTTCATTAGCAATAGAGTACAAGCGATATATCGTAATAAACGCCGCAACCAACAAGATTAAGATCGGATAACCTAACAGCCGTACAATGTGAACCTGATACCAAGGCACTTGACCTAAAACATCGCTTTTCTGCGCAACAGCAATTTCCCAGCCGCCATAGGGAAAATGAACACTTTGTTTTGCAAAAGCTTTCGTGAACACCTCTTGTTCACCAAAAAATACCTCGCCTTCCGAACCAGTACTGTCTACCCCACGTATCGCCAAATTAAAGCGGTGAGTAAAACGTTCAACGCCAGTGGAAAGTAATAACGAATCTAAATCGATCACGACACTGCATACTCCCCAATATTGTTGGTTATCAGGAGGGTCAGTAAATATAGGAATCCGAGCAACAAGGCCTCGCCCACCTTGAACTAGGTTCACAGGGCCTGCAATGAAGATCTCTTGGATCTCCCTTGCTTTTAAGATCGTGGCCCATTGTTTGGGAACGGTACGGTAATCTAAGCCTATCGTTTTGTGATTTCCGCTCAATGGATAGGTGTAACGAATCACATCATCAGGCGCAAGCCCAATCACGCGCAAATGTCTACCTTCATGTAAAATATTAGCCGCAATCTTTTCCCAATCTTCGAACTGAGAATGGGCGTTAATCGCAATTAAACTGGTTAACCCATTTGCTACATAGATGTCAGACAAAATGGCAGCTTCTAACTGAGCTCGAATAATCGAAAGCTCTTCCTTTGCTCTGGTTTGAAGATTATCTCGGATAAAACTTCGTTGATTGAAATTGATAATTTCGATCAACCCTCCACAAAAAATGATGAAGGCAACGAGAAGCAAATTGACAGACCACTGTTTGCCTGAGATATGTCTCATGCAACTCTCCCTCACTAGCCTGTAGCGATCACTACATGTGTATGGTTTTACTTGCTCTATTTAGAATAGTGCTTCTTACTTAAGATTAACGTAATTAATGGGGGAATACCCAAATTAATTACAAATTTGTTGATATAACCAAATGAACTCGTAGCTTTTTGCTAACATAGCAATATTTTGATTCATCAATTTGCATAGCGTAAAAAGCACAATCAGCTAAACGCATTATCCTAACGACGGCTCAAAGCGGTCATTTTACGCACACCTGACATATCACCAACAATAATAAATCTATGAAATGCTAATATTATTATGAATATTAGCTTAGAGGTGTGTTTTCATCATGTTATTAAAAAAGAGTGGCCTATTTCTGGGATTAGCTATTGCATTGTGGTTGCCTGCTTCTGGCTATGCAGAGCCGGCGTCAACAACGAATAACACTTTTTCTGAATCTGCGGAGCTTATTCGTCAAACCTATGAAGAGCAACTTTTCACATTGCCGGCATTCAAAGAGGGGCACTATGGGTTACGGATGTATCGCCAAACTCTAGACCCTAAATATTCAGCAGCGGTGTGGAGTGATCTTGCTCGCGTAGCAAGCCGACTTAATCAATTTTCCGCAGAAGTTTCAACTGCTGAACAGGTTTTTCTCTACTCTGAGCAACGTTTGGCTGGATACCTCGATGACGAAGATGAACGCAGCCAATTACGCTATATCGCCACTAAACATATGCCAGAATACCTCTACTTAGGCGTCGACCTATTAGGCTCTATGGCCCGTGCCAACGAATATGGTTTGAAACATAAAGAAGATCAGCTTTTGCGCCAAGTGATCCGCCGTTATGATTTTACTAAGTACGCCACTGATGAAGAAATGATTAAAGCGTGGGCCGCACAACTTGCTAACCAAGTCTATTGGTTACGCCAGTTAGGTGAACAAGATGTCGTACAACCATTCATTGATAGCTTTAGGAAAACATACCCAGATTCTGCTGATAAAGCACTCTCCGCGCAACAATATGGCAATAAGCTGTATGGCATGACACACATTATTTTTGCCGATTCGGAATACTATCAAAATCCCATTAAAGAGCAGCAGCATCAATGGATCTTCGACTACTTTCGCAATAATATCGATACCATTTTGCTAAGAGCGAAGGAAGATGTGGTTGCTGAAGTTGGGATCACTTTTCTACTCGCAGGTTTAGAAAAGGATCCTGTTGTAGAAAAAACTCGCCTCGCAATTCAACAAGCGATTGATAAAAAGAAAGGGATGATCCCCTCTACCTCAGGTGTGTTTGACCTTGCCGACGGAGAGCACCGCAATGTACTTGCCATTATGTTACTTGACTGGCAGAAAATCAACCAAGCGCCCACAGTGAAAAATAATCCTAAGGTATTTTCTAGCCTGCCTTATGGGCTCATCAGACAGTAGCAATAAGCGGGTTAAGCTGATTTAAGCTGGTTTGACGATACTGAGGATTTAAATAGCTTCGGGATAAGAATTCCGGTAAAAGTTGCCATCACAATCAAGCCCAATCCTACCATTTGTGTTGGCAAGTACTGTACATTAAAAAACAACTGTTGCCATAAAGCGGTAAAAAGCAAATTGGTAAAAATTAACGGAGCGAGCTGCGAGCCAGAGTGTGCCAGACGGTAGGCTTTGGCTCGAAAAATTTGAGTGTTAATGACTAATATAGAGACTCCGATCAAGGCAATAACCACAGCTAACTGCTGCAAGCTGCCCCAGGTTTGTTGGAGTACATTCGCGTCTACGGTAGGAAGAAATAACAAAGGCAGTAATAAGATTGATGCACACACAAACGTCCAAGCATTGATATCAATAGATCGCATATCACTTTTCGTCGCTCGATATAAGCTTAACTGCGATCCCGCATTCAGCGCTCCCGCAAGTAAACCGACCAATAACTCCATCCGTAAATGGATGCCCGAAACATCGCCAGCCAGCAGTAACACCCCGATAAATGTAATGGCCAAGCTCACAACCGTGCCTGCTTTCATCACTACACCAAATATTAATTTTTCTAACAAAGGAATAAACAGTGGACCAGTGCTAAACAATACAACACTTTCCACCAAAGAAAGATGCTGAAGTGAGTAAATAAAACAGAGCTGACAGCCTGCAATACATACTGAGCGAACCCACAGAGCCCGTTTCATACCTTTGGGAGGAAAACGGAAATGAGTTAAGCTCATTACTCCCAACAATATGAGCGCGGGGAGTAAAAATCGGAGAAAACTGAGACTTTGTAGCGGTATCTCATGTGCAAGAAACTTAGACAGTAGCCCTGTCAATGACAAGCTAAATGTGGAGGACAACATAAATAATGGAGCCAAAATTCGTGGGTTCATACAACTCTCCTCTAGTACAGCCATCATAGAACAATGACGAAAGGAAAAATAACGAGTAATATTAACCAAACCTGTAAGAGAAACTTACCAATGCGAAAACTACCTCCGCTCAAGTCACTCTACTCATTTATTGCCGTAGCAGAAACGGGCAGCATGACGGATGCAGCAAAGCACCTTAATGTTAGTCATTCAGCCGTCAGTCAATCAATAAAAGCATTAGAGAACCAGCTAAACCAGCCGCTATTCAATCGCGTTGGGCGTCACGTCGTACTCAATAATACTGGTCAAAAATACTATCGGAGCATTGCGCCTGCTTTGGAGCAAATCGTTGAAGCAACTGAAGTGCTTATAAAAGATGAGCGCCATAACCGACTGACACTCAACATGGTCAACTCATTAGCGCTGCACTGGTGGATACCACGAGTTAACCGCTTTCAAGAGCATGCGCCACATATAGACGTGAGAATATCGAGTTTAACAGGCACTTTTTCTCTAACATCAGAGAACGTTGATATCGCGATTGTTCATGGTAAACAAGATGAGTGGCAAGACTACTATTGTGAGAAACTTGCCGAAGATGAATTGGTGCTGGTATGCAGCCCTGAACTCATAAAACCTGACCTCATAAAGCAAGGTGATAAGCAGACGCTTTCATCCATACTTAAATGCCACCCAGCGATTATCGCTGTGAACGAGCGCCGCAAAAAAGACTGGCAAATTTGGTGCGATGCTTATCAACTTACCATGCCAGCAAGTCGCAAAAACCTATCATTTGTCTCTTCAGCACAAGCTGTACAAGCTACTATCCGCCAATTAGGTATTTTCGTTACCCATCGCCTCTTTGTAAAAGATGACATCAAGTTAGGCCTACTACAAGAACTCGGTTCCGCAGTGACTAATCCCTATCAAGACTACTACTTCGTTTGTGCCAAAGAGCAACTGAAACAAGAGAGTATCTTAGTGTTAAGAAGTTGGATCAAAAAAGAATTTGTGATGTGACTAAATTTGCGATGTAACTACAGGATGGCTTAGATTTTTTTGCTATATCCACATTTGCTTATATTCATTTTTTTATAAAAAAATAATGGCTTAAATAATGGCTTATTTGAACAACGTTAAAATAATCGACAAAACATGCTGATAATACAACAAGTTATAAGACCATTGATCACCGATTATTAATAGCCTAATGACTTAACGAAAACGCCAAATGATTAGCCATTGTATTTTTCAACTTACTCCATGCACTTCGTCCGCAAAACTCTGTTATTTATTCTAGACTTAACTCGGTATCTAATACTTTAGGATAGCATCGAGATCGAGTATGACTGAACTGGTAGGTAGACATTTAGAAGAGATGGCCAATATGCGAGCGTCACGCAAGCGTAGGGTCGTTGCCTTATGCTCGTTTGTGTCTGTGCTACTTTTCGCCTTTTATGGCATTCTTCATTTTCTTGAACAGCAATATTACCTGAGCACTTTTAATTTATTATGCTTGATCGCCATTGCCTCTAATTACCTTTATTTCTACCATCACTCTGATAACACCTCCTATGCCGATTTATTCCTCAGTGCCATCTTGTTAACAAAAGGGGTCATATTACTACTATATGGACAGCATATGGTCGGCAATGTGCTGTGGTTGTTTCCAATTATTGCGGCGGTGATCTTCATTAATGACTTTCGAATAGGCTTAGTTTTTAGCTGTAGTTTCTTTATGCTAATTGGCGTCTCAGTACAACTCTCCGGTGCCGATATTCTTCCTCAATATCTCCCCATAGATCGGTTTTTTCTCAGTCTCATCGCACTCTGTTGCATGTGTCATATTTCCTCTTACTACTACAACAAAGCGGTTTGCTATATCCAGCATCTTTATCAAGAGGGAATTGAAGACCTTGCCTACACCGACCAACTGACTGGGCTCGCCAATCGTTGGAGTTTCGAAACTTGGGCACGTGAAAAACTCTCCCAGCAGACTGATAAAAAAACCATCACCGCACTCGTCTTTCTAGACATTGATAATTTCAAGTCCATTAATGACAGCTACGGACATGAGGTCGGGGATCGAGTCTTGCAATATTTCGCCAATCGTTTAAAAAACAACGTCCGAAATAAAGACCGGAAGACCGATAAACACGATTACTCCATCGCGAGATTTGCCGGAGATGAGTTCGTGCTACTACTTTACGATATCAAAACGGTTAAGGATTTGGATGGCGTTCTCAACCGGATTTGTTATCTGTTTGAGGATAAATATCAAGGCTCAGAAATGATCAATAACCTCACCGTCAGCATCGGCGCTGCTTTGTTTCCTTCTGATGCTGATAACTTGGCCGAGCTGACTCGGTGCGCAGACAAAGCGATGTACGCAGCAAAACACAACGGCAAAAATCAATATCAGTATTACCAACATATTTCACTTGACCATACTGACGCATCTACTGCAACCCATTCAGCAACAGTGACACCAATAAAGAAAGCTAGCGAGTCATATACATAATCCACAAACCTACTGCACATACCACCACCATCCATGCGGCGTAGCGTGCTGTATTAGGTTTATTTGGTTTAGGGTGAATCACTGGCCTCATTGCCGCACGCCTTGCTGCTTCAACAATGGAAACGTCTTTATCACTGAGCTGTTCAAGCGTATCGCGATTTTTCTGCGCTTGATTAGCCACCTTGGTAAATCGGTGCATCTGCTCAAGCGTAAAATCCTCTTTGGGATCATAATGCGGATTCTGATCTTCATGTTTGGGCAACATAGACATTGGGCATCCTCCTCGTGATCCAACCTACTCTAATTATAGCCCCCCTCAAGATATGTTCGAATTTCTCGACGAAGACCTTCAAAACACAGCGCTCTTCTTTATCAGCACCTTGTCTTAGACTGATGTTATACCGACAAGGAGAATCATTATGCTAACGCAACGTGAAATAAAACAGATAATCCCCGCACAACCCACTTCGGATGGAGATGGCGTAAAAATTAGCCGCGTTGCTGGCTTTAATAACGCTAATTTTTCACCATTTTTAATGCTCGATGAATTTAAATCTGATCAAAAAGCCGATTATATTGGCGGATTCCCTCCTCATCCACACCGAGGAATCGAAACTCTCACTTATATGCTAAATGGGCATTTCCAACATCAAGATCATATGGGTAATGTCGGTGAATTACGCTCTGGTGGTGCCCAATGGATGGCCGCAGGAAGAGGTGTTATTCATAGCGAGATGCCAATCATGACTGAAGGTCAGTTGCACGGTTTTCAGATTTGGATCAATCAGCCTGCTAGCCAAAAAATGGCGCCAGCGCAATACCACGACTTTCAACCCGAAACCATTACCGAATACCACTCCCAAGAGACTGGCCTGCTGAGAGTACTCGCGGGTGATGTCACTTGTGGCAACCAGATAGTAACAGGCCCATTAACAAAAACGGGCGTTAAATTGAGTGTGGCCGACTGGCAAGCAACACCGGGTAGCAAATTAGAGATCGTCACTCCGAATCACTTTAATGCCATGGCATTTACCTACAAAGGCAATGCACAGCTAGGCAGTAAAGTGTTGGAGCAAGGCGAGCTAGCGTTGCTCTCAAAAGGTGAGTTCTTAACATTAACAGCCAATGATACGAGCGGAGTATTGTTGCTAATGGGGCAACCCATTGATGAACCTGTCGTGCATTATGGGCCGTTTGTAATGAACTCATTTTCTGAGATAGAACAAGCAATTAAAGACTACAACTCAGGTCTGTTTGAACAGTATTAATCATAGGGTAGCCATCCGGCTGATCTTAAGTGTCATTTTGGGGTTCTCAGAAAGTTTGCCTATACTCAAGTAGTAAATTTGACGAGAGGCACGAAATATGTGGGTATTGACTAGAAATATTCTCATTTCATTGGCAGCAGTGCTGATCAGCTCAACGCTTTTTGCTAACACCCTTAAAGCTGATTTTAGGCATCGACCACCAGAAATGGTGATCAGTCCAGATGGTCAAAAAATCAGCGGTCCATTAAAGGAAATCATTGAAGAAGCAGCAAAAAATATAGGCTTCGATATCGAGTGGCGAAACATTCCATTTCCTCGCAGCCTTGCTACTTTAGAAAATGGTACTGTTGACATTGTTCCACGTGTCATACGAACAACAGACAGAGAAGCATTTGTTCGCTTTATCGGTCCTATAAGTGAGCAAACACGGAATATTGTTTTTGTCACTCGCAGTGATGGGCCAGCAATCAACAATTATCAAGATTTACGAGAGCTGAATGTCGGTGTGAAAAGAGGTACCGCTTATTTCGAAGCGTTTGATCAAGACAAAGAGATAAATAGAACGGTTGTTAATGATGACTTCAACCTAGCAAGAATGCTAGAGGCAAAGAGAATAGATACCGTTATCGTATTGGATTTACCTGCGCTAGAAGTGGAATTAAAAACAATCAATTTTAGTAACTACCAAGTAGCAACCTACTACTATCCAAACACTATCGGCAACTATTACGGTATGCCTAAAAACCATCCACAAGCGGATGCATTACAAAACGCTCTGTCTGAAATGGTAAAAAGTGGAAGGATCGAAGCTATCTATGCAAAATTTGGCTTAACAGCTCAATAAGAAATAGGGCTTTTAAGCCCTATTTCAACTACAAATATTCGCACAAATAAGCTGTTGCTTCGGCAACTTTCAAATCAAAGGACGAATTCTCAGCGACTTCAAAAGATTCATTCGCTTTAAATGTAGACCAATGTTCATCCCCTAAACGCTTTATCGTTAACGAACCTTTGATGACTGTCATACGCTCAGGAGCGGCCGTGCCAAAGGTGTATTCGCCAGGAGCCATTACTCCCACCGAACTGTCACCACTTTGGTGAGCAAAACCTAAAGATTTAACAGCCCCATCGAAGTATGTGTTTTCTTTGATCATTTCTCTTCCTTGTAAAATAAACCACCAAAATATGGTGAATAACACGTTTGTAAGCCGTTTTATCTGAAATCGTAAAAATACACAAGTGGCAATTGGGATTAAACAAATAGTGAAACGCGACCTATACTGATCGGTAAGTCAACAAAATTCATGATGCAATGTTCATCTTGTCATCCATTAGTACTGGTTTTGGAAAAAAGATCATATTTTCCAGTGTGACATTTGCTAAACCACACGACATATTCCACTCTCTAACCTTGTTTTAATTGGTTAGCCTTATCGGTACTAGTCGCTGATTGCTTACGTTATGGAGTGGGAATGGCAGTTAAGGGTTTCACGCATGCAAATAAAGACTCTTCAGGTCACCCCATGAAAAAAAAATGGGTATTAAAAAGTCTTTTTTGGATAGTGCTGTTCACTATCGCTGCTGGTTTTGCCACTTTACTTTTAGTGAGCTATCAAGAGTATACAAGCCCCAAAAATGTCTATGGTTCATGGATCGAAATCGGTACACCCAGTTATAGCACTGAGGTTCTAACTCTCAATTCAAATGGCGTGTTTCGAAATAATCGCTTAGTCAGCACTCAGTTTGAATATGATGGGGATAAAATTGTGATTAACACTGGTAGTGGCGTGACCATTTACCAACTTGCTGGGACAACAAACTCCCCTCAACTGAAGCGCATTGAACCTGTCATGCCTTTACAACGCTTTATCAAACAAGGCTATGAAAGCACTGTAGAAAACGATGAAAACGGCGACCCAAGTAAAAATCGTCGTTCAGCATTATCTGAGCACTTTTCACAACCATAGTGCTTAAAGTGACGCGATCAGAGTTTAGTCTAAGCCTAAATAGAAAAGCCCCCAAATCGGGAGCTCTGTTGATACTTTATATTATAGAGTGACGCCATATTTAGCGTGCGCGACGCGCCTCTACGGCACCAGCCAACTGACGCAATACCACTTCAGTGTCATCCCAGCCAATACATGCATCCGTAATCGATTGACCATAAGTGGCCGCACAACCATCCACGAGATCCTGACGTCCTTCAACGAGATGAGACTCAATCATCACACCAAAAATAGCATGTTCACCCGATGCAATCTGCTCGCTCACATCTTGTGATACCACAAGTTGACGCTGGTACTGTTTAGAGCTGTTTGCGTGGCTAAAGTCAATCATCACTTTTTGTGGTAAACCGGAGATTTCTAGTTCCTGCTTGATAGCCGCGACATGTTGAGCGTTGTAGTTTGGCTCTTTACCACCTCGTAGAATGATATGGCAATCAGGGTTGCCTGCCGTTTGAATGATGGCCGAATGACCATACTTAGTGACCGACAAGAAATGGTGCGATGCACTGGCAGAGCGAATCGCATCAGAAGCGATTTTGATATTGCCATCTGTCCCATTTTTGAACCCAACCGGACAAGATAGACCCGATGCGAGCTCACGGTGAACTTGAGATTCTGTTGTACGAGCACCAATAGCACCCCAACTGATAAGGTCAGCCACATACTGCGGTGTGATCATATCCAAAAATTCGCTCGCTGTCGGCATCCCCATATCGGTCAAATCAAGCAGTAACTTACGCGCCATGCGTAAACCATCGTTAATTTTATAGGTATCATTTAAATAAGGGTCGTTAATGAGCCCTTTCCATCCGACGGTTGTACGAGGTTTTTCAAAATAGACACGCATGACAATTTCAAGGCGATCACCTAGTTCATCACGTAACACTTTAAGACGTTTTCCATATTCAACAGCCGCTTGAGGATCATGAATTGAACATGGGCCAATGATCACCAATAAGCGATCATCTTTATCTTGTAGAATATTATGAATGGCTTCTCGAGCCTGAAATGTGGTTGAAGAAGCAACTTCTGTTGCTGGAAACTTCTCTAGAACCGCAACAGGGGGTAATAACTCTTTAACTCGTTTAATTTTTACATCATCAGTCTGAAACATTGCTTACTTCTTCCTTATTCTTTTCTACTGCCTACCGAACAATGGACAGGTTGGATCTATACGCAGCCTTGCTTTCGGCTCTCCCCTGTAACTTATCTACTAAAAACCACAACTTCAATCATTATTTTCAACAAAAGGCAATATTGGCTACTTTTTTACAAAATTATCATTGCGTAAAAAAATAGTTACACCCTTGAGCTGGAACCCACAAATTAACGCTAATATGAGCTTCGTAGGTGCATTATCTCGTTGATATTGCTAAGGTAGGTGATAACAAAATAGCAACAAGATATTCAACCATGAATGCGATAGAGTTTGAAAAAGTAAACAAGTGGTACAATAATTTTCACGCTTTGAAAGACATTACTCTTCAGGTTCGTCGAGGGGAAATCTTAGTCGTTTGTGGCCCTTCAGGCTCAGGAAAATCAACATTAATCCGAACGGTCAATGGGTTAGAAGCTATCACCGCGGGCAAGATCACCCTGAACTCTAACCATTCCGACATCACACAGCCTGCCGGAAAAATCGGTATGGTTTTCCAGCATTTCAACCTTTTCCCTCACTTGACGGTGATTGAAAACCTTATTTTAGCTCCAATTCGTACACTGAAATTGAGTAAGCAAGCCGCAAGACAAAGAGCGAGCCATTTTTTACAGCGAGTGAATATTCTTGACCAAGCTGACAAATATCCGGTGCAATTATCTGGCGGTCAGCAACAGCGTGTTGCCATTGCACGCTCACTCTGTATGCAACCAGAAATTTTATTGTTTGATGAACCCACTTCAGCTCTCGATCCTGAAACCATCCAGGAGGTGCTGGATGTCATGGTAGATCTTGCTCAAGATGGCATCACCATGATGTGCGTCACTCATGAAATGGGTTTTGCCCGAAAAGTAGCGGATCGCGTCATTTTTATGGATGAAGGAAGAATTCTCGAGATCGCTACGCCGGAAGAGATATTTCGTCAGCCAAAACACCCAAGAACTCAACAGTTTCTCAACCAAATATTGAGCCATTGATGATAAAAGTACTGATAAAACCGATCTTCTCCGCTCTAGTACAGATAGTTCTATTGCTTGCGGGGATGGTATGGCTACTTGATTCTGGCGCACATGCTATGGGTTACCAGTGGCAATGGTATCGTGTGCCTGATTTCATCGCTTTTTACGACGAGGGTGAATGGTGGCCCGCGGAACTGCTCGAAGGGTTAGCCGTTACGGTGCAAATCTCAACGGTCAGCCTATTTTTTACGCTGGTCATTGGCTTAACAACCGCTTTGTTGAAGCTTTCCAATTCAGTGGTAGGGCGTTGGTTGGCCAATATTTATATTGAGCTTATCCGCAACACGCCGCTACTGGTGCAGATATACCTGCTCTATTTTGTGTTTGGCCCAGTGCTGGGCTTAGATCGCTTCTCTACTGCCATTTTAGCTTTGGCACTGTTTCAAGGCGCTTATACTGCCGAAGTGTTTCGTGGTGGTTTAAACAGCATTCCGAAGGGACAGTTTGAAGCGGCACGAACATTAGGGCTTTCTCGTTTTTATACCTATGTTGATGTGATCTTACCGCAACTTATCCAACGTACATTACCTCCACTGACCAATGAAGTCGTGTCATTAATTAAAAACTCGTCTATCGTCAGTGTGATGGCTATTTTTGACTTAACCACTCAAGGTAGAAATATTGTCTCAGAAACGGCGATGCCATTTGAAATATGGTTTACCGTCGCTGCAATTTATTTACTGTTAACTCTTTCTTTATCAGGGTTTTCAGCATGGTTAGAACACAAACTCGGGGCGCAATGGCGCGCTCAATAATCATCCTTAAAAGGAGAACATCATGCAGCAATCTGCACCAAAAGCGTGGCAACGCGCTGGGTTGAAGGCTATCGCCGCTCTATCGCTCGGGTTAACCATGTTACTAGGGATAACCATTTCCATACCCGCCTTTGCCAGTGAAACGCCTAGCCTTGATAAAATCACTGAACGAGGCACATTGCGTGTGGGTATGTCTACGTTTGTGCCTTGGGCAATGCGCAACAAGCAAGGCGACCTAATTGGCTTTGAAATTGATGTTGCCAAACGTCTTGCTGAAGATTCAGGTTGGAAAGTGGAATTTGTACCTACCGCGTGGGATGGCATTATTCCAGCACTCTTAGCACAGAAATTTGATGTCATTATCGGCGGCATGTCTATCACGCCAGAGCGCTCGAAAAGCGTGCTCTTTACCACCCCCTACTCACATTCAGGCGTGCAGCTTGCTGCCAATCAATCCTTAGCTAATGGCTTTTCCACCATTGAAGACTTCAACTCTCGTCGAGTGACTATCGCAGCGCGACGCGGAGCATTTACCGTTCAAGTCGCTCGTGAAACCTTCCCCAAAGCCAAAATTCTGCAATTTGATGACGATGCACAAGCCTTTCAAGAAGTATTAAACGGCCAAGCACACGCCGTGATTGCGTCAAGCCCTAAACCTGAACATGAAACAGTGAAACACAGTGACAAACTGTTCATTCCTTTCAATGAACGGTTGTCCAAAGGGAACGAAGCGTTTGCCGTTCGCTTAGGTGAGGAGGACAAAAAAGCCTTTTTTGATCAATGGATTATTGAACGAACCAATGACGGCTGGTTAAGTGAACGCTACGAATATTGGTTCTCAACGCTAGATTGGCAAAACCAAATCGTCTCAGGGCAATAGCCTGAGGGGCGGATGTGAATAGAACAAAAACCGTACTGTATGAAAAACGGAGCCTTAAACCATGGCTACGATTATCGCTCAATAAGCTCGATTATGCGTTACTCGTAGCACTGTTAGGCTTTGTTATTTGGTTAACGCACCGAGCCGAGCTTGGGGTGAATTATAATTGGCGTTGGCAAGAAGCTTTTGCTCTGATTTTCACCCCAACGAGCCATGGTGCTATCCCTTATTTCTTTCAGGGGTTAGTTGCTACTTTGCGCTTAAGTGTCTGGGCGATGGTGCTGGCCCTTGTGTTAGGCACACTGCTTGGCGTAGCACGCCACTCTCAGTTTTCGTGGTTCAGAATTCCGGCTAACGCTTTTGTGCAATTAGTTAGGAACATTCCGCCGCTGGTTTTCGTGTTCATTTTTTATTTTTTTGTCTCCAATCAACTGATCCCGTTGTTGGGCCTAGAAAACCTACTACGGGAACACCATGAGCCAACCAATGTCATTCAGCATTGGCTGTTTGGTCCTTCTCATCTATGGGAAAATTTGTTCTCTGGAATTGTGTGTATTGGGATGCTTTCATCGGCCTACATCGCTGAAGTTGTTCGTTCAGGTTTGGCCGGAATCGCTCAAGGTCAATGGGAAGCAGCGCACTCTTTAGGGCTGTCTCGATGGGTAAAATACCGATACGTCATTGCCCCTCAAGTATTGGCGGCGATCACGCCAGCTTTAGCTGGGCAAGCGATTTCTTTGGTCAAAGATTCTTCGATTGTATCGCTAATTTCAATTCAAGAAATGACGTTTGTTGGCACAGAAATCGCTAACTCTTCTGGGCTTATTTTTGAAATATGGTTGTTAGTGGGCGGTGCATACTTGGGTTTATGTTTAAGCCTCTCTTTACTGTTTAGGCGGCTCGAGCTACGCAGTTTACGCCATCTCTCGCTTCATCACTCTAACTAGATAACACGGAGTTTGTCAGCGTCAGTTGCGCAACCAATCAAAGAGAAGCAACACGTGATGAGAAACAAAATAAGAACGATGTTTAGCGATTGCGCCCCCATTATTGAGAATGAATATCAGTTAGAATCAATTCAACATGAATGTAAGAAGGTGAAACCATGATGCAACACGTTTCCGAATGGTTAGAAAAAGATCCCGATCCTAAAACTCGCCAAGAACTACAAGCACTAGTCGATCAGCATCAGTTAGATGAGATAAAAGATCGCTTTCAATCACGCCTTGAGTTCGGCACCGCAGGTTTACGCGGCATGGTGGGATGCGGCCCTAATCGTATGAACCGTCTGGTAATTCAAGAAACGGCAACGGGTTTAGGGCACTACCTCATTCAACAAGTCAGCAATGCCAAAACACGTGGGGTGGTGATTGGCTATGATGGCCGGCCAGATTCTCAGCAATTTGCACATGATACCGCCTCCGTACTCGCCGCGCTGGGGATCAAAGTGTATCTCACGCATAAAGTGGCACCGACCCCAGTAGTCGCTTTTGGGGTAAAACACTTTAATGCCGCCGCCGCAGTCGTAGTCACCGCCAGTCACAACCCACCCGAATACAATGGCTTTAAGGTGTACTGGGAAAATGGTGCACAGATTATCCCGCCCCACGATTCTGGTATTGCAGCAGAAATCGACTTAGCGGCAACGCGAGCTATTTCTCTGATGCCGTTAGACAACGCGCACCAACAAGGCCTTTTGCAATGGCTAACAGAAGAGTATTACCAAACTTACCGTCGTACCCTCAACCAAAGCCCATTGTTGAGCCACCACACTGATCCGCAATGCCTTACCATTGCGTATACCGCGATGCATGGTGTCGGCGCTGAGATGGCTGAAACTTTGCTGCATGACGCTGGGTTTACCCATGTCATCAGTGTGAAAGAACAACGCGAACCAGATGGCCGTTTCCCGACCGTCAACTTCCCGAACCCTGAAGAGCCGGGGGCGATGGATATGGTTATCGCGTTAGCCCATGCCCAAAATGCCCAGTTGGCCTGCGCCAACGACCCAGATGCCGACCGATTTGCCATTGCCGTACAACGCGCGGATGGTCAATACCAAATGCTGACTGGCGATCAAGTTGGCACACTATTTGGGGACTATTTGCTCTCCAAAACCGATGCCTCAAAACAGTTGGTTGGCAACACCATCGTCTCATCCAGTTTACTCGGTAATATTGCGCAGGCAAAAGGTGCAAAATACTACCAAACCTTGACTGGCTTTAAATGGTTGACCAACGTGGCGATGCAACAACAAAGCGATGAACAGCAGTTCTTATTCGCCTATGAAGAAGCATTGGGTTACACCATAGGGCAAACCGTTTGGGATAAAGATGGCCTTTCGGCCATGGTGGCATTTGCACAACTAGCGGCCGAATTATACAGCCAAGGTAAGACTATTTGGGATCAACTCGAAACCATTTACCGTCAGCACGGTTTTTACATTAATGCACAACGTAGCATTAAGTTAGACCCTAACTCACCGCCGATCGGTGACAAGCTTCGCGCCACACCACCAACGGAAATCGCCGGTAGAAAAGTGCTCATGACCGACGATCTCAAATCACTCACACGTTATATTGCCGATGGAACAACGCAAGCGATTCAACTTCCTGCTAGCGATGTATTGACCTATCACTTGGAAGGCGGAGCGAGAGTGATTGTGCGCCCGTCGGGCACTGAGCCTAAATTGAAATGCTATTACGAGGTCGTCGGAGCCTTCGAAGCAGAAGAAGATTTTGCCAGCGCCGAGAAAAAAGCCGACGAGCAAATGGCGATGCTCATCGCAGAACACCAACACAGCTTGTAGCGCTCATTGCCGGACAAGCACAGCGAAATAACAGGCCGTCTTCAGTTCATTGTTGGCGGCATTTTTATTTCATCTGTTTAGGTGAACAATGCCTGCGACTACAACGCTCTTTTCCCTTCAGTGGATGACAGTTGTATGCGCAATTTTGTACAATCGCTTGACCCAACCTTGTGGCTTGATAGATTCATCACTTCCAGCAAAGGAATTACTATGGATAGCACACTATTGAACCACGTACATTTGGAACCTCGAGGTCGCCTCTTTGGGCAAGGCGCACTGGCCATGCTACCGCTGAGTATTGCCGTTTTACCATGGGGCTTATTGGCAGGATCATTTGCGATTGAAAGTGGCCTGACCGTATTAGAGAGCCAAGCACTCTCTGCGGTTTTATTTGCAGGCTCAGCGCAACTCGTCGCCACGGGGATGTTTAAAACAGGTGCAGGGCTGTTGACTCTGCTGATCACCACATTTTTCATCACTTCTCGCCATTTTCTCTACAGCGTTTCCATGCGCAGCAAAATCAGCCCACTCCCGACACGTTGGCGTTTAATTCTGGGTTTTCTGCTCACTGATGAGCTGTTTGCGGTCTGCGGACAACAAAATGAAAAACAGTTTAACCGTTGGTACGCGCTTGGTGCGGGTTTAAGCTTCTATTTAGTTTGGAATTTGGCCACACTGGTCGGCATTATTGCAGGCAGCTACATCCCCGCTTTAAACGAGTTGGGGTTGGAATTTGCAGTCGCGGCTACTTTTATCGCCATTGTCATTCCGAACATTAAAAACATACCGATACTCGTTGCTGTCATCAGTGCCCTAGTGTTATCGGTAAGCCTGACTCTTTGGCAAGTTGAAGGTAGCTTAATGCTAGCAAGCATTGGCGCAATGTGTGCAGGTTATGTTTCTGAAGTTTTACTCTGTTCGAGCAGGAGGAACCAACGATGATTCTGCTTTCTATCCTCGCCATGACCGCTTTGGTCTTTATGAGCCGTTATCTGTTCTTAGAGCCTAAATTACCGCTGCGTCTCAACCCAGTTATCCAGCGCTTACTCACTTATTCTAGCCCTGCTGTATTAACTGCTATTTGGGCTCCGATTGTGTTCCTGCCAGAGCAAACACTTTGGCTTGATCGCCATAATCCCTACTTGTGGGCCGCAGCATTAGCGGGGCTGATTGCATGGAAAACCAAGAATGTCCTGCTGACCACGATCATCAGCATGGCGACTTTCTTTTTGCTAAATTTAACGCTCTTAGCCCATTAAAGACAGAGGCTGCGGTGAATACTGATAATAACCGCAGCCCGAATAGCGCAAATCAGTTTTATTGCGCTAGCCATTCAATCTCGATTAAGGTCTGCTCTCCACATTTAAGACGCCCTAAAAAGAGATCGCCACAATGCACTTCTCCAACTCCTTGTGGCGTTCCGGTCATCACAACGTCACCATCACGCAGCGATGTGTAAGATTTCAGCTCTTCTAAAATGATGGCGGGTGAATAGATCATTTGGTTTACACCGCCGCACTGAACCCGAACACAGTTGATGAATAGCTCTAACTGCAACTTATTGATATCGATACCATGCAGTGGCACAAATCGGCTAAGTACAGCCGAACCATCAAATGCTTTCGCCCGCTCCCAAGGTAAACCTTTTGCTTTAAGCTGAGATTGCAGTACCCGCTTAGTCAGATCTAACCCCAAACCAACCGCGCTATATTGACCTTTTTTGATCAAAAAACAAATTTCAGCTTCATAGTGAAGCGTCTCTTGGTGAAACGAGGATAGAGTGGTTGTGATGCTCGTATTGGGTTTATTAAATACCACCATTTGTTCTGGTATTGTGTTATTAAGCTCTTGAATATGTTCAATATAGTTCCGACCAACACACAACACTTTAGACGGGGTTATCTTCTGTTTATCCAAACGAACCGAATACATATACTCTTCCTTGAGATGACTAAGATCGTCGAGTTTACCTCATCTACAGCACGAGTGAATGGATTTGCATCTTCATTAGATAAAAGTAAGATCTTCGACTCAAAATTCATGGCACCTTGACTATTTTGAACATCACTACATAACATTCTCTTTAATAAATCATCAATAAAAACAACATGTAAACATCATGAATCAGTAATTAAACATTCATTTAAAACATCTACTTTACTCACATCAAACCGTTCGAGCACTGAAGCTCATTGATTATGGATAAGGTAAATAAAATGAAAAAAGCAACAATCGCAACCGCAATTCTTACAGCATTGGTATCAGGTTCTTCTTTTGCTGCGACCGTTTACAAAGCGGATGGAAATGAGCTTAAAGTTGGTGGACGTGCAGAATTTCGTGGCGATTTCGGTGGTGATGACAAAGGCAAAGAAATTGAAGGCACGATGAAAAACAAAAGCCGTGCGCGTTTGAACATTACAGGCTCAACAGAAATCTCTGACTCTTTGAAAGGTTTTGCAACCTATGAAGCAGAGCAAACGGTTAATTCCTCCGCCAGCAACGATAAGAATTCTGATTTCAACCAACGTTACCTATTTGCAGGTTTACAAGCTGATTTTGGTGCTATTTCTGTCGGCCGCCAAGATACGGCTGGCGTGCAAATTTCTCAAATGTCAGACATCGGTATTTATACTGGCGCTCAAAAAGAGTTCATCAACGCAGGTAATGAGCAAATCAACAACACCTTCCTCTACGCAGCTACATTTGATGCCCTCAATGTGAAAGCAAGCTTTATTGCAGGCGAAGAAAAAGACACCGATGGCTTTGGTCTTTCTGCAATTTATAACTTACCTATCGGCCTTGGTTTAGGCTTGGGCTACGCAAGCAACGATAATGGCACAGGCCAAGGTGCGGCGAATCAAATTATTGCCGGTGTAAATTACACGTTGGACGATTTGTACTTAGGCCTGACCTATACACAAGGGGATTTGGACGATAAAGCGAAGAGCGAATTCAACGGGATTGAATTTGCTGCGCAATACAAAATCACAAGTAACTTCCGCTTGATTGGGGTGTATCAAAAAACGGAAAATGAAACTGCAAACGTCACAACGACGAAAAGTGATTTTGCTGAGTTGACAGGGCGTTATGATTTCAATAAATCAATCTACACTTACGTTGCCTACAAAATGAACAACCTCGATAAAAAAGACCTCGGCACTGCGTATGATGCAAAAGACTCTATTCGCCTAGGCCTACGTTACAACTTCTAATTTCAATCATACGAACGCATATACTCCCTAAGGATATCATCCTTTTGGCCAAGCACTCGCTTGGCCTTTTTTATTTGACGGCATTGCACCACGATAAAACACATTGCACTAGGCTAGACCATCCCTCATAGAGCCAAAAATATAATTTCACTATTTTTCAATAAGTTAAATGTGGCACACAACCTGCTATAGAATAAGTACAAATGCATGGCAGCGTTTGTGCTTCTTTTCAGTGCTAAGGCAGAGCACTGGCCGTTCATGTTCTTTCGCCCTCTTTTTAGGGGGCTTTTTTTATCCCATCACCACAGCCCATACGCAAAATGTTTGGCGTTTCAGACAAGTGGGAATCAGCAGGGATAACACTTGCTCAAATTTATTGAACCACTCCATTCATTTCAGAGATTGGTTTAACGCTGATAAGTCAGTATGATTCAACGACTTTTTCTATAACCCTCTTCTCTATGACCAAAATACTTCACCACCCAATCCAAGGGGCAAGTTGGATGCTAATCGCAGGCCTCGCCTTTGCGATAGTCAATAGCCTTGCTCAAGTCGCCAGTATCAATTATGGCCTGTCATCTACCACGGTGGCGCTGGTTCAATATGCCATCGCGTTAGTCGTTATTTTGCCGTATTTATCAACGTTAGGGATCCGCTACTCGCTGCGCACCGAGCATTTAAGCATGCATATTTTCCGTGTGTTTTTATCTGTGATTGGCATACAACTCTGGTTATGGGCACTCGCCTATCCCGTACCCATTTGGCAAGGTATTGCACTGCTGATGACCTCTCCTCTGTTTGCCACGATTGGCTCAGGCCTTTTTTTAAAAGAGAAAGTGGGTACAGCGCGCTGGGGAGCAACATTAACTGGCTTTGTCGGGGCGATGATCATCCTTGAACCTTGGGCTGACGATTTCAACTGGGCATCGTTGCTGCCTGTTGGCGCGGCATTTTTTTGGGCTTGTTACTCTTTGATGGTGAAAAAACTGTCTGCCCATGACTCACCGTCTACTATGGTGGTCTACCTTTTGGTACTGATCACACCGTTCAATCTACTGCTCGCTTTACCAGATTGGCAAACACCTCAAGGGAGCACTCTATGGCTCATATTGCTTTTTGCGGGTGCGATGACAGCATTGGCTCAATGGGCGATCGTTAAAGCCTATGCGGTGGCAGATGCGTCTTTTGTGCAACCTTTTGATCACGCGAAGCTGCCACTGAATGTTTTGGCGGGTTGGTTAGTGTTTGGCTGGGCACCACCCGGGCGATTATGGCTTGGCGCTGCCATCATTATCGCTTCAGTGGCCTTTATTACTCACTGGGAAACAAAAAAATCTTCGCGTTGAAATAAAAAGTCACTCAACTCTTTCCTATTCTCTAAGCAATGCTTCTTGAGGAAAACACGATGGCAAAACCGATAAAAATCACACTATACCGATGGGCTGGAAGTTGGGGCCCATTTAAAGTCACCATCCCTTGCGGCGAGTGTACGCTCACCAAGGACATTTTGACTGACACCTTCAACAGTGAACTGGAGGGCATTCCCATCGAGTTAGAAGTCAAAGACTGGCTATCGTACTGGTGGGAACCCTTGAAACTTGGCGCATGGCACGCCCCAATATTGGTCGTTGAAGGTAAAGTGATCAGCCAAGGAGAAGCGTTAAATCGAGGTGTTTTGGTTCAATCGGTGATCAAAGAGTGGGCACAACGTGACGAGTTAACTGGCAATATTGTGTATGGAAAAGCCACTTGCCCATACTGCGTCAAAGCAAAGAAATTGCTGGATGAAGCGGGAATTCAATACACCTATCATGATGTCGTCAAAGAAAGTGCGGCGCTGTACCGGATGATCCCAGAAGTTAAAGCCATCATCGGTCAAAAAACGCCCGTCACCGTGCCACAAATTTGGCTAGAAAGCCGCTATATCGGCGGGTGTGATAAATTGGAAGATTGGCTAACCAAAAAAAGTCAGTAGTGCCCCAGAGCATCTGGTTACTTTAGAAGAAAAAGTACTGACGCCTCAGAAACCGCCGACTCTTTAGTCAGTAATGGTATACGGGCTCTTTGTGGACGAATGGTGGACGAATTTGCACCGTCATTTTTACCCCAGTAAATAAAGCAAAGCCCCAGCTTGTTACCAAGCTAGGGCTTTTTGATTCTTAGGCATTCACTATTTGCTGAATTTCTTCACTAGCGTTTTAATGAAAGACTTTTTCTTTGCTTGTGGTTTGCCATGCATTGCATCATACATCGCTTTTTTTGCGATCAATTGACCAACGTAAGCACCACCTAATTCATAACCCATGAATCACCTCAACATGTAATTTATTTACCTGACGAGGTTTATATTAGTCTAAAAAAGAACAAAAACAAGACTTGAGTCACAAAATAAAGTAATTAATTTTCAGTTAACCGCGTTTAGGCTGCTTATAGGTTTTACCAGCAGCCAAGTAAGTTTTTTTCTGCTTAACTTCAAACATAGTTTCAAAAAACCAAGCAACAAACTTAATAACGTCATCGCCTTCATTCATAATGTGTTCGACAAACTCTTCTTCTTCACCTTGCTCATTTTCTTGCAACACGACGTGGTAAATGCGTTGCTCCCCATCCACTTCGGCTAAAGCAAACTGACCCACTAGCGATAAGGCTGCTTCAGCAATATCTTGATCTTCACATACTTTCAGCATATCTAACGCTTGAGGAAGTGTTTTTTGCTCGCACAAGCTCTTGACTAATGCTTGAAATTCATCTTGTTGCATTGATTTTTCCGTCGAATTAATGTCGCCGAGATTATACCTCAAATTATTTCTCTTGTGCCGACATGTACGATGTAAATGCACCACTAGACTTAAACCGCTTCAAACCGGAAGGGTATAAACAGCATTAAGCGAATTTGGTTTGACGTAAGCGATAGGAAGAACACAACACCAAAAACATAGCGCAACTGGTTGCTAAATAGAACCAGCCTAGCGACATCTGACTCGTGATCCATCTTTCCACCAAGTATCCTCCTAAGAATCCAGCTAAGCACATTTGAATGGAGCCAGATAGAGCCGCAACGGAGCCCGCTTGAGTTTTGTGTGGCCCGAGCAGCATGCTGGTGGATAATGGAAATGAGATACCTTGCGCAATCGTTAACCAAGTAAATCCCCACACTAAATTGAACACGCTCATCGGTGTTATCAGTAACCAAACACCGGCAAAAGCCATAATGACAATTGCCAAAGCAAGTAAACGTTGGGATGAAAAACGATCATTGAGTAAGTTAACGGCAACACTGCCTATCATCAAACCCGCGGAAGGGACGATCATTACGGTTCCATAATCGGCAGCCGTTAACCCCAACTTGTTTTGTAAAAGAAAAGGCAGCACAGACAGAGTCACTAAGCTAGATAAATAGCTGATCCAGTTGTAACTGGCGCTGGTCAGCACTTGGGAATTTTTCAAGAGTAGCAAGTAGTTATGCAATACGGCCTTCGGTTGAAACCGATGTTTCGCGTATGGCAACGTTTCTGGCAATATCCACCAACCTAAAATAAAAATGGTACAGATATACACTAATACGAACACAAACACGGACTGCCAACTTAAATGAAAGGCAAGCCACCCACCGAGCACAGGGGCAATAATTGGCATAATTGAGGCGGTGATGGCGATGTAAGAAAGCGCCTTTGTTAATTGCAGACCATCATAACTGTCACGCAGCACACTGCGGCCAAGAACAGAAGCACTTCCCGCGCCAAGCCCTTGCAGTAGGCGACCAGCAGCCAACGCATGAAAATTATCCGAAAAACAGACACACAATACTGTACCGGCCAAGTAGATCCCCTGCCCGAGTAAAAATGTCGGGCGTCTACCAACCGCATCAGACAATGGCCCGTAAAAAAGCTGTGACATTCCAAACGCCACTAAAAAAAGCGTGACGAGCCATTGAATACTGGCTTGGTCAACCATTAAGTCTCGGCTGATCAACGGCAGTGCAGGTAAATAGATGCTCACCCCAACTTGGCCCGTGGCAATGATCATCATCGCCAATAACATCGGCGTCTTTTTAAATGGTGTGCTAGCGAGAGTTTTCATGGGTTGCTAAGTGAGCTCTTATCGTCGGTAGATGTGGTGTCAAAATACGTTTTCAGTATATATTGGCAACTCAGATTTGATAATAATGCACTCAGGAAATGAATTAGTTCCAATGAGGAATGAGTAGGGTAACGATGGATTGGATACAAAATGTAAAAACATACATGCGAGTGGTTGAAGAAGGCAGCTTTAACGGCGCGGCACGTAAGCTCAATACCACCAGCTCAGCCATCAGTAAACGAGTACATTGGCTGGAAGAGAAAATTGGCGTGCAGTTACTTAAGCGCACCACACGAACGGTGACACAAACCGAAGCGGGTGCTCTCTTTTATGAGCGAGCAAAAGCACAACTTGAAAGTTGGCAATCGGTGGTTGATGAAACACGATCTGTCAGCCAAACTCCCGCTGGCCTGCTAAAAATTGGGGCGACACTCTCTGTGGGCTCAAAATTTTTGGTGCAGTATTTAGATGAATTTCTACACCGCTACCCTGACATTCGAATCCAACTGACCACAACAACTCCGGGGCAATTGCCCGAACTTCACCTTGATTTATTCATCAGCCGAGAAATTGACCAACTCAACTCCCTCAGTTTTAAAGCCTCACCCCTATTTGAACATAAGGCCGGCTTTTATGCTTCTCCTAACTATATTGAAAAATATGGTATGCCCAAATCTGCCGAACAGCTTCAACAGCACAATGTCTTGATTTGGGGAGAACACACAACGCGCGAATTAAAAACCTCAACAGGCAAACGCCTAGCGTTATCGGGTAATTTCGCGACAACAAATCCAGAAGCACTTTTCTATGCAGGCAAAAATGGCATGGGAGTGATTGTCACCAACGACGTGATGGTCAAAGAAGAGCTACGTTTGGGCAATCTGGTACGTTTGCTACCCGATATCACCGTTGATCAAGCAACGGTTTACGCTTATTACCCTAAACTTGATTATCAACACACTCGAACTCATTTATTTCTCAACTACTTAAAAGAAAAATTAACGAATGAAGCTAGGTAACTAAATTGGGGTTACGTCTATTTCCATCACAAAATTGTCCACCAGAGCAAATTTACCCTAGACAAAAAAGTACTCATAAAACTCTGCAACTAAGCCGCTGAATAACCAATATTTTATTTTTTTACGTCTCAAGTACCCATCATTGCGAGTGGCAAAACTGCGCAATGTCGACCATAGTCACTAAGTGCATATTCTAAAAAAACAGAGTACGACATATGACTAAAACATCATTGGCTAGGGATGCAGTTAGTCTAAACACCATTAACGAGCTCATGCTGCTCGATGGCTCTGAGTTACATGATCGGGCCACATTGGTGCTGCATACACATTTTCAAACCTGCTGTACATGCATCGTCGAGTTAGACAAATGGCATTACAGAGCTCACACCTTATCTCATGCTGGTGAGACGCCAGACAACAACGACACGGGTTATCCGCTCAGGGGAACACCGTGTGAGCAAGTGTGGAAATCAAAACAGGAATACTGTCTGTTTCCATCACAAGTGACCAAAATTTTTCCTGATGACAAGTTTCTAATTGAAAATAAGATTGATGCCTATATCGGTATTCCCCTACGTGCCAAGAATGGCGAAATACTCGGAATGCTCGTGTCTACCTTCTATTCTCCCATCGAAGATGAGGAATTCGTGATTGGCTACCACCGAATCATTGCGAACATAGTCGTTCACAGCCTGCGTAATAAGTGGTTGAGCGAACGCTCTGACAGCTTGGTTAATCAACTTAGCTATGAAGTTTCTCACGACAACCTGACTGATTTAATGAACCGCAGTTATCTAGCTGACAAATTAGAACGCTTAGTTGAAACAACCAATGAACCGTTCACTCTTGCTTATTTAGACATCGATAATTTTAAATCGATCAATGACTTATATGGGCACTATATTGGCGACCAAATCATTAAGTTTGTGGCTAATGCCATCATTAAAAGCGTTCCGGAAGAGAATTTGGCATTTCGAATCGCAGGGGATGAATATGCGTTTATCACCTTCTCTAATGATCCGTTGCAAATCTGCCGCTGTATATTGGATAAGCTAAATACAGGTTATGTCGATGCATCACATCGCATTAAAATTAGCTTAAGCATTGGCATTTCAAGGAAAACTCAAGAGACAATCACGGCCGATCAACTGATACTCAATGCCTGTTTAGCACTCAAAGAGTGTAAGCAAACTCGCGGCAGTAATATCCGTTGCTATGATACCCATCTGAGTGACCAATACCATCGTCAAACCCAAATCACAGAAGCTCTACGCCGTGAACTCAATAAGTTAACCAGTAAAAATAGTGAGCTATTTGTGGTGGCGCAACCGATCGTCAGTCGTCACCAAGAACAGTGGAACTATTTTGAGATTCTCACTCGCTGGAATAGCGAAACTCTGGGTGCGATTTCACCGATTGAGTTTATCGATACTGCTGAGCAGTCAGGTTTAATTGTGGAATTAGGAGAACGCATTGTTGAGCTGGCATGCCTAGCAAAAGTTGAGCTAGAGGAGGGCTTAGGCTACAAGGTAAAATTAGGACTTAACTGTTCGGCACATGAACTGATCAACTCCAAGCGCTATCTCGAACACTTAATGCAAACCATTACTCAATACGGCTTTGAGCCTAATGAATTTACAATTGAGCTCACCGAAACAGTACTACTTTCACAAACCAGTGAAGTTAGATACATCTTAGATAAGCTCAGACTACTTGGTTTTACCATCGCGCTTGATGACTTTGGCACTGGCTATTCGAGCTTGAATTACATCCATAGCTACCCCATCGATTGCATTAAAATTGATGCCACTTTTATCAAAAACATGGTGTGTAACGAAACAGCGGAGCGCGTAGTTTGGTTGATTATTCAATTAGCAAATCAACTTCGAGTTGATCTCGTCGCAGAAGGGGTGGAGAACCAAGAAGCTCTGGAGAAACTCTATGCTATGGGCTGTGAACAGATCCAAGGTTACTATTTTTCAAAGCCAGAAACACCGCACTCTATCGTGACTCACTGGAACAACATGAGCCATGTACGGCGCGCATAAAAAACCCTCACTCTGAAAGTGAGGGATTACTAATATCCATTATGCTATCACATTAAGACTCTTGGTCAGCCGAAGACTCACTGGTGGCATACCGCAGTTCTTGCTGCTGAAGCATAGAATCGAGTTCATTACGCCTTGCAACAAACCCCGCCATCTCTTTTTTAGGCACTGAGTTTGCCATTGGTATGTTGGCGGTCATGGCATTCACTGCGCGATCTCGAACCATCAGCTCATAATGCAGATGAGGCCCAGTGACTCGGCCCGATTGCCCAGATAAACCGATCCGCTCACCTCGCGATACTTTCTGACCTTTACGCACTAAAATTTTACTCAAATGCAAATAGCGTGTTTTGTAAGTACTGCCATGTTGTATTACCACGTAATTACCCGCATAAGGGTGCTTACGCGTCATGATCACCGTACCATCGCCAGTCGAGAATACCGGAGTACCGACTGGTACACCAAAATCAGTACCATTGTGCGGAGCCACTCTTTTTGTGACTGGGTGCAGGCGATGCGCATCAAAGTTAGAGGTAATGCGTTTATTTGTCGTCGGATAGCGTTGAAATGCGCGCTGTAAACTATCGCCATTTTTGTCATAGTACTGCCCATCACGGTGTAAATAAGCAGAAACGTCTTTGCCTCGGCTGTAGATTTTAATCGCTTGGATTTCACGATTGCCCGTCAATTTCTCACCGACAAATTGACGAGATTGAACCACTTCAAATCGATCGCCAACCCTAAGATCACGAGAGAAATTGAGTTTATCTTTAAGTAAAGAGACGATCTGTTCTATCTCAGCGCTGCCTAACCCTATCGAATTGACCGACTGAGAAAAGCTGCCTTGGATCTCGCCAACCATGGCGAACTCTTTCCATACACCCGGTATTTTAACATCTTGAAACTCATAGGTACCATCATCTAAACGTGAATATACCGCGCGCTCGACTAGGCTAAATTCTAGCTCCATTTTGGAAAGCGCATTTCCATTTTGCGCTTTCCAAAACCTGAGGATGTTGCCAGGTTTTAACGTATCCAGTGCGAGGTAGTTTAAATCGGTTTCCATAATCTTCATCAAGTCTTGGTAACCAAAGCCAAGTTGATTAAAGATAGTACTTAAATTGTCACCAGATTTAATCTCATATTCAAAATCCGGAAGATTTTTTACCTCAATAGCATCAGATAAAATCGACTGAACAATTTGAGTTTCGGTAATAGAGAGCTCAATTTGGCGCTGTAAGGAGCTATCCTGAATAGACGAGGAAAATGCGATGGCCGCGACAATCGGTAGGCCAATAATCGACGCTTTTTTTGGAAGTGAAAGCTCAGAAAAGCGCAGAATGAGAGAACGAGGAAGCACTATCTATCCTGTGGATTAAGTCAAAAGAGCCTCAAGATTAAGACTTTCTGTTTCAAAAGTCACCTATATCGTGTGATTCTATGGTCAAAAAAGGCACCGGAGTGCCTTATAACAAATCAACAATTACACGTAAAAATGAGTACTGTCCTAATCATATTTCACGCTTTCACAAGATTTATCAACAACCTATTGATAAGTCGTCACTAGGCTATTTTCCTCGCCAAAACCATTGGCAATGTACTGGTCAGCGCTAGGATCGTTAACCCATTGTTGGTCATCCAACAAGTAACGAAATTGAAATTCAGCATCTTTAGGTAAACGGGTTTTAAATTTAAAACTATTACTTTTCGCCACCTTTTTCATCGGTTCTGGTTGCCAGTCAAGAAAGTCCGCTACTATCGCAACATTGCCAGCCGTATCTGGGACGTCCACTTCAAAGGTCACTTCGACTTCTTCTTTTGTTTTAAAAAAACGTTTATTGATCATCACAAACTCCATCTCTGTATAAAAAACATCCTACCTAATGAATCATAAGAAAATAGACTCACATCCACAACTCTAAATAGTAAAAATTCCGCCGCCGAACCACTATATTTATAACCTCAGTTGAATATTCACCCCTCTTTACAGCATTTTAAATGAGCGTAGAATCCACCGCGCTTTCTATTTTCCCCTATTTTCAATAAGGTTATCAATTATGTTTGCCGTATATGAATCCTATAAAGCCGGTCTGCTACGACCAAAACAGTGGCTAAATAATATCAGTGCAGGTTTGATTGTAGGGGTTGTCGCTCTGCCACTGGCGATGGCATTTGCTATTGCTTCTGGCGTGAAACCGGAGCAAGGGATATACACCGCCATTATTGCAGGCATTATCGTTTCACTGTTTGGCGGCTCGCGAGTGCAGATAGCTGGCCCAACGGGTGCTTTCATCGTGATACTTGCTGGAATTGTTAGCCAGTATGGGGTCAGCGGGTTGCAGATAGCCACTATGATGGCCGGTGTGATTCTATTGGTTCTGGGGGTCGCAAAACTCGGTAGCATCATCCGCTATATTCCTGACCCCGTAATCGTCGGCTTCACCAGCGGTATCGGTGTCATCATCTGGGTTGGGCAATGGCAAGAATTCTTCGGCCTCCCCAAGATCGAAGGTGAGCATTTTCATCAAAAATTAGTGTCTATTTTCCATGCCTTTCCGCAGATGGATTGGGCCACCACAAGCCTTGCATTATTTTCACTCACGCTGGTTATCTTCGGCCCTAAGATCCCGAAACTCTCGAACGTACCAGGGCCGCTGCTTGCTCTCGTCACCGTTACCGTGTTGCAATATTTTGTTGGCTTTGAAGGGATCCGCACGATTGGATCGGCTTTTGGAGGCATACCTCAAGGACTGCCAGAGTTTTCGCTTCCAGAAGTTAGCTTCTCTCAAATTATTCTATTGATTGGCCCTGCTTTTGCGATTGCCATGCTAGGTGCGATTGAATCATTGCTTTCGGCGGTGGTCGCCGATGGTATGGCGGGCACCAAACACAACTCAAACCAAGAATTAGTCGGCCAAGGTATCGCTAATATCGTTGCTCCTCTCTTCGGTGGTATTGCAGCAACAGGCGCCATTGCACGTACTGCAACCAATATACGCAACGGGGGGACAAGCCCACTTTCGGGCGTGGTGCACTCGCTCACTCTGGTCATTATCCTTATTGCACTTGCACCATTAGCCGTCAATATTCCACTGGCAGTACTCAGTGCGATTTTGTTCGTCGTAGCATGGAACATGAGTGAAGTTCCCCACTTTATTAAATTGGTTAAACGTGCACCCAAAGCAGATGTGGTTATTTTGTTGCTAACCTTTGGATTAACCGTGTTTGCTGACTTAGTTGTCGCCGTCAACATCGGGGTGATCATCGCTACCCTTCACTTTGTAAAACGTATGGCATCTAGTGTTGAGGTAAAAGCCAGTACACACCATGAGCTCAGTGCTGAGCTGCTTCGTCATGGGCAAACTCAGTTACCAAGAGAGCTCGCCGTTTATGCCTTAGAAGGCCCATTTTTCTTTGCTGCGGCTGAAACCTTTGAGCGTGTGATGAGCAGCATTCAAGAGCAGCCAGAAATTTTAATTATTCGCCTTAAATGGGTTCCATTTATGGACATTACTGGCCTGCAATCCATTGAGGAAATGATCGAAAACTTCCATAAAAAGAATGTGCAAGTGTTGATCTCTGGTGCAAATACTCGTGTTGCAATGAAACTGAAAAAAGCGGGGATTGTTGATTTGGTCGGTGAAGATAATTTCTTTAGTCAATTCGATGATGCGCTTAGCGTTAGCCTACAACGTTTGAATATCAGTACAGCTCAATAAAGCTCATTGGACCTATACATTTATGGCCTTTAGCCTTCGGTTAAAGGCCTTTGACTGACCCGTCCCTCTTACCTTAACCGCCCAATTTTCCTCAGCCCTCCTTAACTCTTTTTAAAACGCACGCCTCAACCACCAACAGATTATTAACCAATGCAACAATAACAAAACAAATGACCATGTTATCTGAGAATAACAGCTCTTTTGTTTGAATACTTAACCTTGATTAATGAATAGTATTGCAAGCCATCGTAAAAATAGATATTCTTGCCTGCAATGACTAAATAGAGCTATTTAGTGCATTTTTATGCCACCAGTTGGTGACTATTGACCCGCAGTAATACGAGACACGACATGCAAGATAACGCTCAAACTATTGAAGCTCCTGTAGCACCAACACAAAGTAGCTTTTGGATGTTTTTCATCCCTTCGTTAATTGGTCTATTTTTGTTTATGGCGCCAATTAGCTACCAAGGTGACTTAACCATTCCAGTTGCCGTCCTTGCTAAATCTATCCAAGCTATTTTGGGCGATTACCTTGTTGCAATAGTGACAGTGATCATCGCCTTTATGTCTGCAGCTTCCATTTTATGTAAAATTTTTCAACCTGCATTCATTACAAAGAGTCCTTTCTTAAATGGGCTTTTTAATCCATCTGCTCTTTGGTTAGCCGTCCGTGTATTTGGTGGTATCGCCGTCATCATGACGTTTTTCCAAATCGGCCCTAAGGCTATCTGGGAAGAAAACACTGGCGGTATGGTTCTTGAGGGTTTATTACCCACTTTATTTTCTGTATTTATTTTTGCAGGGCTTTTGCTGCCTTTACTGCTTAACTTCGGGCTACTGGAGCTATTTGGTAGTTTATTAAGCAGAATCATGCGTCCAGTTTTCAACCTTCCAGGCCGTAGCGCAATCGACTGCATGGCTTCTTGGTTGGGCGACGGTAGTGTCGGTATTTTGCTGACCAGCAAACAGTACGAAAGCAAATTCTACACACAGCGTGAAGCCGCTATTGTTGGTACAACGTTTTCTGCCGTTTCAATTACCTTCAGCTTAGTCGTTATTGCGCAAGTTAAGCTAGAGCATCTGTTCCTACCTTTTTATGGCACGATTTGCCTTGCAGGCTTTGTTGCAGCGATCATCATTCCTCGCCTGCCACCATTAAGTTTCAAAAAGAACACTTATATTGATGGTACCTCTCCAGCTAAAGATGCCGATGCAGTTCCAAGCGGCCATACCTCGTTATCATGGGGGATGGAATTAGCACTGGCGAAAGCAAGCCAAGTTAAATCTGCAAAATCGATCTTCGCTGAAGGCATGCGTAACGCTGTTGATATGGTGTTTGGTGTGCTACCTGTCGTGATGGGCTTGGGTACTCTGGCTCTGATTGTTGCAGAATACACCTCTGTATTTTCTGTATTGGGCCAACCGTTTATTCCTTTTCTAGAATTACTTGGTGTACCTGAGGCTGTTCAAGCATCTCAAACCATTGTGGTCGGTTTTGCGGATATGTTTATTCCCGCGATTCTTGCAGCTTCCATTGATAATGAAATGACACGTTTCGTGATTGCGGCCATGTCAGTGACTCAGTTGATCTATATGTCTGAAGTGGGTGCATTAATGCTAGGCAGCAAAATTCCTGTTAACATCCTTGAGCTGTTTGTCATATTTATTCTGCGTACGCTCATTACACTGCCAGTGATAGCTGGTGTAGCACATCTCATTTTTTAGTAAACAATGCAGCAGTAACGGCACTAATAACATTTCAATATGCAAGTCCCCACTTATGTGGGGATTTTTTTGTTCTAAACTAAAGATTGATTCGACCAAATTAACAGAAATATAAATAGAAAATAATTTCATTGATTAAATTATCACCTTATACTTTTAGCCTATGCTCTAAGAAAAAAGCAGAAGTAAATAAGGTAGTTTATGATGAGATGGATAACCGCTTTACCACTTATTTTTTTCAGCTTATTTGTTCATGCTGCAAGCTTAACTATTACCCTCCCAAACCAAGATCGGGTTACTTATTCTCTTGCACAATTGGCAGAGATACTGCCTCGTGAAACCTTCACGACTCAGCTTCCTTGGTTACCAAAAGAAAATACTTTCACTGGTTTTAAAGTTATTGATTTAATTAATCATTTGCAAGTTGGACAGGTTTCTTCTGTATCATTTTTGGCCATTAATGATTACGCCGCTAATATTGCAATTGAAAACTTAACTCGCTATGAACCCATTATTGCTTATCACATGAATGGCGATGAAATGAAAATAAGAAACAAGGGGCCGTTTTGGCTGATCTACAATCTAGATAAATATCCACAAATAGACAATGGCATTTATTACACCCAAATGGTGTGGCAGTTAGAAAAACTATTGATTCACGGTAAATAATGAATTTTACAAAACACAGCACTTTACACCCCTTGCTATACCGGGCAAAAACACTGTTGATTGTCCTGTCAGCCACCTTGATCGTCGCTAATTTGTATATACTTTCGACCACACGCTCTTTAGCCAACTCCTATACCGACCAACGTAACTATGCAACTTGGTATTTATTCCAGCTCACCAAAGAGTATTCTGAGCTGGTTGCTTCGATTCCTTATTACTTAGATTCACAGGAGAAGAGATCGCACACTTGGCTGCAGTATGAGCTGATTTGGAGCCGTTTTGACTTGATTCTAACGAGTAAGGAATCGGATAATTTTATGGGCAGAACGGATTCCCAGCATTTCTTTAAGAACAACTTTGATGATTTCAAAATATTAGAAAGCTTATTGCTGGCCGTTAAAGATCAAAAGTCATTGGCTGTATTTGAAAAACATACCCACTTGATTTACGACCAGATTATCGGCTATGTAAACCAAAACTTTCAACTGCAAAGCCCTATCTATCTAGAGCAAAAAGAAAAAGCAAATAGGCTAACACAGGTACAATTTCTGCTGATGTTCTTGATGCTGGGTTGCATTGGCTTAGTTAGCTATATTTTTCATAAAGAAGCGGTTGCTCAGCGTACCTTAGCGTTAACTGACCCTCTAACTGGACTTGCAAACCGCCTTGCGATGTTTGAAGAGCTGAATCAAATTTCTGCCAACAACCCCTTCTCTCTCTTTCTTCTCGACTTAAATGACTTTAAGCCCATTAACGACCAAAATGGTCATAAAGCAGGGGACAGTGTGTTGCAGCAAGTAGCGTTTCGCTTAACACATTCGATTCCAACCTTTGATTATTCGGTATTTCGTATGGGGGGTGATGAGTTTGCCCTGATCATCCATAGCGTAGATGCGATGGAACTGAGCATTATGCAACGCCACATTAAAGCGTGTTTTAAAGAGAATTTTTTCGTGGATAATGGAGTGGGAGCAAAGCTTTCAACCAGTATCGGTATTGCCTCTTTTCCTAAAGATTCAGCCAATATTAATCAATTAATACATATTGCGGATAAGAATATGTATGCCATGAAGTTTCTACAAAAAAGCCCCTCTGTATGAGGGGCAAAGTTACCATCGCTTTATAGTTATAATGAGTCCGCTATTATTCCAGGTTAGTCGCTGCAATAAGTGATTAGCCGAAATCGCCATTGACATATCCCATGGTTCTATCATCTTTAGGATTGTTGAAAATCACTTGTGTATCATTGTGTTCAACCAATTCCCCCATTAAGAAAAACGCTGTGCGATCAGAAATACGACGCGCTTGCTGCATTGAGTGCGTGACAATAACGATGGTGTAATTCTTTTTCAGCTCTTCCATCAATTCTTCAATTTTGTGTGTTGCAATCGGGTCAAGGGCGGACGTTGGTTCATCCATCAAAATCACATCCGGCTCCATCGCTATCGTACGTGCGATGCACAAACGCTGTTGTTGACCACCAGAGAGGCCAAACGCATGTGACTTCAAACGATCTTTTACTTCATTCCACAACGCCGCGCCGCGCAATGAGCGCTCAACCACTTCATCGATGTGCTTTTTATCTTTAATCCCTTGTGCACGTAACCCATACGCCACGTTTTCATAAATACTCATTGGGAACGGATTTGGCTTTTGGAACACCATTCCCACTTTGATACGCAGATCTGCAACATCAATATTGCCGTAAATATCTTGCCCATCCATCGCCAATTTACCGGTGATAGTCACGCCTTCAATGAGGTCATTCATTCGGTTCAAACAGCGTAATAAAGTCGATTTTCCACAGCCAGAAGGGCCAATCAGCGCTGTCACTTGACGAGTTGGAATAGGCAGGTTGATTGATTTTAGCGCTTGGTTATCGCCATAAAAAAGGTCTAGGTTTTCAATATTAAATTTGTTCATTCTTGTTATCTCTCAAAATTCTGTAAATCGCACCCAACGCTCTGCTTAATAAGAAGCGGTATTAAATCGTCTTGCGATTAGCTTCGTCACCATGTTGATCAGTAGCACAACCACAATCAGCACGGTTGCTGTACCGTAGGCTTGATTCCACTCTTCAACCGTGAACAGCTCTGTTGTGAGTTTGTAAAGGTGAACGGTTAGGGTGCGGCCTGAATCGAGCAATGAATCAGGAATACGTGCCACCATTCCTGCGGTTAAAAACACAGGAGCCGACTCACCAATAACACGACCAATACTCAAAATAATTGACGTGAGGATGCCGGGCATTGCACTTGGCAAAATCAGACGCCAAATGGTGTATATCTTTGAGGCTCCAAGACCATAAGAACCTTCGCGATAAGTTTGAGGAACGGCCATCAACGCTTCTTCTGTGGTCCGAATGATCACAGGCAAAATCAAAATGCTGAGCGTTAGCGCACCCGACAAAATAGAGAAGCCTAAGCCTAGAATCACCACAAAGAAGGTCATGCCAAATAGACCAAAGATAATGGAGGGGATCCCCGCCAAAGATTCGGTACAAAAGCGGATCACTTTCACCAAGCGACTACCGATTTTGGCGTATTCGGTAAGATAAATCGCCGTCATAATACCCAACGGGGCGGCCACCGAAATAGAAGCGATCACCATATAAATCGTCGATATGATCATCGGGAAGATCCCGTGTTCATTGCCAGTACGGGTGTAATCGTCAGTAACGAAATTCCAATCTACGTGTTGTAGCCCGTTAGAAAGGATGTACCAGATAATCCAAAATAGGAAGCCGACTGTTACAGCGGCCGCAATCCAAATAGATATTTTCAATACGTTATCTTTTAGCTGGCGGGCACGTTTTAGTTTTACTGTATCCATCACTATTATCTCGCTCTCTCACGGTTTAAATAGAGCAATGTGGCATTCAAGATCATGATGAATGCCAATAGCACAACGCCTGTTGCGTAAAGCGCACTGGCATGAACACCACTTGCGTAAGACATTTCAATCGCAATATTGGCTGTCAGCGTGCGTGCTGAGTCTAAAATACCTTCAGGCATCGCTGGCGCGTTGCCCATCACCATAATAATGGCCATGGTTTCACCGAGCGCACGCCCAATTCCTAAGATGACGCCAGTCATAATTCCGGAGCGAGCTGCCGGTACCAGCAGTTTGAAGATAGTAAAAATACTGGATGCACCTAATGCCAAAGAACCTTCTTTGTACGCATGAGGGACCGCGCGAATAGAAGTCTCGGACACGGTAATCACCGTCGGTAAGATCATGACACCAAGCACAACAATGCCCGCGAGAATGGTATTGCCCGCAGGAACTTGGAAAATGTCCTGAATCAAAGGAACAATAATCACAAGACCAAAGAAACCATAGACCACGGAAGGAATACCAGCGAGCAATTCAACGGCTGGGCGAATGATATTCGCGACACGTTTTGGTGCGACTTCGGCAATAAAGATAGCGGTGAGTACGCCCACAGGCACACCAACGATAACCGCACCAAACGTTGAAACCACAGAAGCGACAATCATAGTTGCCACACCATACAGAGCTGGCGGCAACCAATCTTGTCCAAGGACGATACCCGAGATACCCACTTCTTGAAATGCGGGAATACTTTCGCGGAAAATGAAGTAGGCAATGATGGCAAGAGACACAATGCCAATAATGGCACTGGTAAGAAACAACCCGTGGAAAATGCGCTCTTTCCAGTCCACACGCTTTTTAGCACGAAGTGCACGTTTGGAAGCTTGCGTAGAAACGTTGTTCATAAGCTTTTCACTATTTGTTGCGATGGTCATAGTATCAATCTCACTATTCGATGGAATCGACGTGGATAGAAAAGGCTCAGCCCCAACGATGGGCTAAGCAAACTTTTAAAGTTATTTCCCCAAACAACTTGAAGTGGCGGCTAAACAGCAAGTCAGTGAATTCCCATCCACATGGATAAAGCATGTGATTGGGCTGAACGAAACAACGCCGCTGCAACTTCAAGTCGAATGGGAGAGTCAATTAGTTCACTGCGATATAGTGATGTTCTGCAACGAGTTTTTGAGCTTCAGGCGTTAGCATCCAATCAAGGAACTGTTGCGTTTGAGCGGATGGTTGGCCTTTTTTGTACAGTACAAGGAAAGGACGAGCCACTTTGTATGAACCATTTTTCACGTTATCTACCGATGCATCAGTACCGTCTACCGCTAAGGCATGAACCGTGTTATCAACGGTGCCAAGAGAGATGTAACCGATGGAATAAGGGTTAGACGCAACCATAGTTTTCAAACTACCGTTACCGTTAGCTACTTGAGCTCGTTGAGAGATAGCAGATACCGTCTTGTCTGAGATTTTTTTTGTCAGTTTCATAATCTCTTCGAATGCACCACGAGTACCTGATGCGGTATCGCGAGTAATTGCAACGATAGGTTTGTCTTCACCACCGACATCTTTCCAATTCGTGATCTCGCCTCGGTAAACGGCAGAGACTTGTTCAGCACTCAACCCTTTTACTTTATTGCTTGGATGCACAACCACCGCTATACCATCAAGCGCGATCTTTTCTTCAACTAATGATGCTTCTTTTTCTGAGCTTTTTAGGCCACGTGAAGACATACCAATATCCGCACTGCCGTTCTTAGCGGCTTTAATACCGGCAGAAGAACCTGGGCCTTGAACCTCAATAAACACGTCCGCGTTTTTCTTCATATATGTTTCAGAGAAAACTTCCATCAATGGCGTTACGCTGCTAGAGCCAACAGCAGAAATGGTTTCTTTTGCAAAAACTGGGTTAACTGCCAATGCACCTAAAAGAGCGATTGCACCGATTACTGTCTTTTTCATCACAAATATCCTTAAGAGGCTTTATTGCCGTTGTGTATTGAACGAAACTCACTTTAGGACGCAAATATGACAGTTGTGTTTCACTTAGTTTAAAACTAGATGACACAGTAAAATATTTTAGGAAAACAGAGGAAGGGCAGCGCATTTTTGAGTGCATCACTTAAGATCAATCTGAAAAAATTGGCAAAGTCATTAGGTGCCGCCGCGAGTCAGAAATTATCCATTGATTACCCAACCACCAGCAGAGCACCCCATTCTAAGTTCGGTTTATAGGGGTGAATTTTATGAACGCTCAAATACCGGTTTCGCCAATTTTCTCAGCAGATTCGGCTTTTTCACCACCAGATAAACAGCCGTAACGGCAAGGCAGAAGCCCGCAACACCAAACCCATCCAATGATTCATCAAAAGCAAGCCATGCTTGAATGGCGGTGGTTGGTGGTACAAGATAAAACACCGAAGCCACACTTGAGGCCGCACCGTGTTCAACCATATACAACAGCAATAAAATAGAGACACATGACAGCACCACAACCAGCCATACCAGTGTCATGATAAAGGTCGGTGTCCATTGCACTTGCATGGTTTCAAAGCTCCAAGCCCAAGGTAAAAATAGGCATAACGCAGCCACATATTGCACGGTAGCGCTGCCAATCATATCCACACCTTGGCAAAATTTTTTCTGATATAAGGTGCCGAGCGTGATGCCGAGCAGAGATAACAAACACAAACTAATGGCAGGCCATTTGTGTACTTCCGATTGCCACTCAATGTTACCCATCAAGACGAGACTTATCCCAGAAAACCCAAGAGCTAACCCTAACCACTGCGCCAGATTAAAGCGCTCTGTACTCATAAAAACCAGCAGCAGCGCAGTCAAAATGGGTTGTGTCCCCACCAGCAGAGCACTTAAACCTGCTGGCATTCCCCAAGAAATCGCTTGGTAGGTTCCGCCCAAATAGCAACCATGAATCAACACACCCGTTATACAGGAATGCCACAAATGGCGACCACGCGGAATGCGCCTTTTGAGCAATAACAACAAACCAATAAAAAGCACCACGTTCGCCACCATGCGCAGCGTGAGCAGCGTGGCAGGTTCCGCATACATTAAGCCAAACCTTGCGCCAACGAAACCAGATGCCCATAGCACGACAAACAAGAACGGGCTCATTCTTACAAACATCACAAAATTCCTAGCCACAATCGATTCTATGCTGCTACTTTATTTGGGTACAGTTATGCGCAAAAGGCACAGATTTGAATAATTTAGTGGGTACAGAATGAAAAGTAAGCTTAAAAACACGGATCCTAAATATACTGAGGTAAAACGTCATCTTAAGCAGACCATCGACGATGGTTTATTCCACGCACACGATAAAATGCCTTCCATTCGCCAGCTATGCGAACAACTGTCTGTCAGCAAAAATACCGTTATTCGTGCTTATCAAGAGTTAGAAGCGATGAATGTCGTCTACTCTCAGCCTCGTTCAGGCTATCGAGTCCAAGGTGCGGTAACCCCTTTGGAGATTCCGTTACCACAACCCAATAGCATTGACCTTCTCTCTTTATCTAAATCAATTTTGGTTCAACCCACAGTGAAACATCACATGCCCGCAGGTTCAGCGCATCCTAATACGCAAGGCGCCGCGATTCGTAGTTTGTATGCAGAAATTGGCCGCCACAGCCGCCAGCAAACGCACATTCCTAGCCACTATCAGCTACCGCCAGGTAATAGCCATTTAGTCAAACAACTGCTAAAAATATCGCAAGATTTGGGCCTACAAATCAAAGCACAAGAAATCGCCATTACGCATGGCGGTCAGCAGGCCATCAGCCTCGCATTTCGTGCATTAACCAAGCGCGAAGACATTGTGGCCGTTGAGTCACCTTGTTATTTTGGCACGCTGCTGTTGCTTGAATCATTAGGCTTAAAAGTGGTGGAGATCCCCAGCCATAGTGTCGAAGGCATCGACATCAGCGCCCTCGAACAAGCGCTATCTCAATGGCCGATTAAGGCGATTCTCGTCACGCCTAATTTTAACAACCCAACCGGTTCACAAATGCCTCTGGAAAAACGTAAACAGCTTTTGGCTGTCAGTGGTGATACACCAATTATTGAAGATGATGTGTTTGGTGGCCTGTATTTTCAAAAGCCGATACCTTGCTTGAAGATGCTGGATGGCAAAGGCCGCGTTATTTACATCAATTCGCTCTCCAAAACCTTGGATTCACGGCTGAGGATCGGTTGGATCATCGCGGGAAAGTATCAAGCACAAATAGAAAAGATATTGCTCAGCGAGAATATGGGCAGCTTGAATTTAATCCAATCAGCCGTAGCGGAATTTCTCGAAAGTGGTAAGTACCGTCAACATCTAGCCAAAATGCGCCGCACTTACCAACTGAACCAGCAGCGCTTTGCCAAATTGCTCACCACCTCGCTCAATCACTACCCGTCGCTGCAAGGGCAGTTTCAATTAAGCCGACCTGAAGGTTCATTTTTATGCTGGCTGACTCTTCCGCCATTCATCGATAGTTTTGAGCTTTATCAACGTGGCCTGCAAAACAAAATCAGCCTCCTGCCGGGGCATCTTTTTGCAACACAGGGGCAATTCCAACACTGTATCCGTTTCAGTGTAGCGAACTTTGAAGACAACATGGCATGGCAGGAAAGCATAAACAAACTGACCGAACTGATTCATCTCGCGGCATCAGATCACAAGACGTAAGCGTACGCATTTTAAAAAATTGCTGACTAACCACTTGTATTGCAACAAAGTCGGCATAAGATGAATGCCTTAGTTCAATGAAGGTTTGCTATGAATAATCAATTATCATTAAGAGCGTTAGAGCGCGGTGACTTACGCTTTATCCATGATCTCAATAACAACCGCAACATTATGTCTTACTGGTTTGAAGAGCCTTATGAATCTTTTGATGAGCTGGAAGAGCTGTACAACAAGCACATTCACGATAACGCCGAGCGTCGGTTTGTGGTTGAGAACCGAGATAAGGAACTGATCGGTCTCGTTGAATTAATTGAAATTGATTACATTCACCGCAGTGGCGAGTTTCAGATCATCATCACGCCAGAGCACCAAGGAAAAGGGTTTGCACAAACCTTGATCAACAAAGCCTTAGACTACTCTTTCACCATTTTGAACCTACACAAAATCTACCTGCATGTGTCGACGGAAAACGAAAAAGCCATCCATTTATACCAAAAAGCCGGCTTTGTTGAGGAAGGGCACTTAGTTGAAGAATTCTTCATTAATGGCCAATATCGTGACGTAAAGCGCATGTACATTTTGCAAAACGCGTATCTTAATAAGCCCGCGTAACGTCATAGGAGTGAATAATGGTCACTTGCAGTCAATATGATTACATTGAGCTCGCGTGTTTGTTTCATTTGCCCGTCAAGCTCACCTTAAAAAATGGTCTTACCTATTCAGGTACCGCGATGGACACTCTGCGCAATGAACACCAACAAGAGTGCATTGTGTTGAAAAATGAACAAAGTGAACACTTAATTGAAACCAATGCCTTATTGATGATGGAGGCATTAAGCTCACATCCTCATTTTACCTTGATCAAATTTGACTGATAAAAGAGCGTGGCAGCACAAAAGCCACGCTTACTTATTAGCTTTTTTGCGTTAACTGGCAATATCGAGCTTGTTGCCTGTCACGCCATTAATGCGAAACCACCCAGCGATGCTGAAACGCTCAGCATTGGTAGGTTGTACTTCATGCGGAAAACGTTCGGATAAAAAGACCAGTAAACGCCCCGCTATCGGCGTAACCGTCGCGAGATACTGATCTTCAACATCGTAAATAACCAACTCACCGGCATCAGCACCACACCACCGATCATTCATATAAAATACCGTCGTCAGTTTGCGGCTGGCGTTGCCTGTAAAGGCGTCGAGGTGTTTTTGGTAGAATGCTCCTATTTCATATTTGGCAAAATGAGCTTCGTATTCAAATAGCCCAAGAAAAAAGTGGCGGTTAACCTCTTGCCGAATTTGCTCCATACGTTGCAAATAGTCTTGCACAGGCAGGCCCATGCTGTTTTCAATCCACTGGATTTTATCGTTGCGTATTTCAACCTCTAATTGCAAGGCATCGTGCCTGCCAATTCGCGCCACTTGTAACTGCGGTGGCGTACATGCTCGTAGGTTTTTGGTTTGCTCTGGTGTTAAAAAGTCATCCCATATGTACCAACCTTGATCGGCAATTGCGTCCATCAATTTATCTAACGACATTTTTACACTACATATAACAAAAGTGCTGTGGTTATATCGATAGCAAGCCATAACAACAAATCGGTGTTTCGATGCTTAAGACAAGGCGAATTTGTGGAGGCGGAGAAGCTGGCAAGAAAAGACTAGAAACAAACACCGTGGTTGTTGAACAACCTATCGTTGAATACCCTCCTACATAACAAAGGGGCACCGACTCGTGCCCCTTTAAATTTAATCAATAAAGATGATTAATCCAGTCTTAACGTTACACCACTGTAGTTACTATAGCCTTTGAGCATCACATGATAGGTGGTTCCTGGTGTTGCAGAAATTGTGCACTGTTCATTGTTGCCCGATTTGTAAGGGCGACAATCCCACGAAGAAGTGGTTGGTTTGCTGCCGGCTTTGACATACAAATCAGCATCACCTGAGCCCAAACTGATCGAAACTTTAGCGCTGGTTGAGCTTGCGACCGTAAAGGTATAGAAGGCTTCGGAGCTTCGCGTACCTTGTAACCCTATTACTGGTTTGCCTTTTTCTAGCACATTCCCCGTTGGAGGCACTACGCCACAGCTAGCATTTACGCCCACTTGGTTAAAGGCATCAACCACATCCGCTTTGTTATAACCTAAGTCTTGTGCCGCTTTTGCGACGCCACATCCACCTTGGTCAAAGGTACTGTTTGCTGTCCAATATAACTGGTTAGCGACGGTGAACACTTCAAAACCTTTACGAACCGACCAATTGGCTTTGTTGGCTAGCAAATAATACGCGCGATTAAACACACCACTTGAATAGTGAACATTTAATCCATTGTAGTATTGAGAAGCGTGATCGATAGAACGGCCATCTTTTGACGGTTGATCAAAATAACGTAAGCCACCGGAAGATTTGAAAATGTCGCTCCCGACCACCCAGTCAACGCTGCCTTTCATATAAAATTCAGCTGCTTCCCCAGCAATATCAGAGAACGCTTCATTGATACCACCAGACATATTTTGATAAACAAGCCCTGAGTTCTGCTCGGTAAAGCCGTGGCTCACTTCATGCGCGCTGACGTTGATATCCACTAATGGATAAAATGTATTTTGGCCATCACCAAAGGTCATGGACGATCCGTTCCAGAAGGCGTTTTCATAGTTGCTATCATAATGCACACGCATAGTTAGCTGGAAGGTTAATGGAGTGGTGTTCATCCAGTCTTTGTACATATCGAACACCACTTTGCCAAAGTAGTGTGCGTCATTAAGCGGTGAATAAGCGCCATTAATCGCTTTGTAATCGTTGTAATTACTCGCGTCGGTACATGAATAGCTGAACGTTGAACCACCCGATGTCGCATGCTTCATATCCACGGTTTTTACAGCGCTATTCATCATGCTGCAGGTGTTGCCTACTTTATTTATCACTAACCCTGGGAAATCTGTTCCGTACTGATAAAAACCTGTCTTCTGATTTCCACCAGGTCCAGTACCCGTCGCCTCTGCATGGTTTAACCCTTCCCAAGTTTGTAATACGTCACCAGAATTCGCATCAATAAAGAAAAATGGCCGTGCAGGCTCATTGGTTGCAACAAAGAAGTCGACTAAATAAACCATTTGAGCCATTTGGTTTTCGTCCAAACGCACCATCAATTGAGCACGCTCGTTTTCTGTAACAAGATCCGCACTCGTTAGTGATGGGTTTTGTTGTTGGTAATGCGTAAGTGCAATACTAACCGCTTGCTTTTGTTCAACTTGTGGTGAAGTACTTACCACATCAGAATCAATTTGCTGCGCCATCATGCCGTAAACTTGGCCGATACCTTTCTCAGTTTGCGTTGCTACGACTGACGTATTAAAGACCGGTAAACCATGATACATCTGCTGGTAACGGACTTTGACTTTACCATTAGGTAGAGTGACGCTTTTTACCACCTGAAAGCCATTTTGTGTTGGCACAATACTGCGAGCCTGCATGGATAAAGCTTGTTCTAGTAGACTTGGATCATCAACCTGCACCATTTTCGCGGCTGATACTGGTAGTGCTGCGCTGATAGAGGCTGCGAGGAATAGCCACTTCATTTGACGTTGTACTTTTTTCATTTCTCAATCCTAGAGAGTTATTATTAGCATCCGCTGACGACTTACATCCAATCAACCACCAGCGACGTGACTGCGAATAATTCGCTCATTGAAAATGGATCAAGAAAACCAACCTCGCCAGTAGCACGGAAAAATAGTGTAAAACGAGCGTCAAATAAAATGGTCACAAAAAAGACAATAGCCAAAATAACTCGAAGAATTCTTATAATAATTAAATTTAATATCAACAAGATAAACATAAATGATAATTATATGTACATTTAATAGTGCACATAACTATCAATATAATTTTTGCTTGAAATTGAAAAAGGCAGCGCTCGCTGCCTTCTATTAATCACCTTGCTACCACTAAAACTTATAACCAGCGCCTATCATAAATACCCAAGGATCAATGGTCACATCGGTTTTTTGCTCAATGCCGCCAAACTTATAAGTCGCTTCAGTTTCAATATCGGCATACCAAACTGACGCATTCAAAAACCACTGTTCGTTGAGCATATAATCAAAACCAGCATTGGCCGCTAAACCCCAAGAATCTTTGAGTTTGAGATCCGTTAAGGTTGCACCACTTCCCGTACTGTTAAAACCTTCATCGAAGAACATGGTGTAGTTAATGCCCGCTCCAACATAAGGACGGAATTTCGATGACGCTTCACCAAAGTAGTATTGCAACATAAAAGTTGGCGGTAGATGTTTTGTTTCAGCAATGTCACCTAAGTTCAAAAGATTGGTTGAAATAGTATGGCTAAAAGGTGTAGCCGCTAACACTTCAAAGCTAATATTGTCGGTGATCATATAGCCTATTGTTAAACCAAGCTGAACGTTTGAGTCCACAGCAAGCTCTTCATTTGAGCCTAAAATACCATCGCTGCTATCATTGGGCACCACAGCGGCAAGACCGGCACGCACAATAAAGTCACCTTCTTTGTGGGCAAAAACATTCGTAGAAACAAGAGCAGAAAGCACGGCAAGGCCGCAAAGTGTTTTTTTCATTGTGATTTCCTTTTTGTAGGGCGAGGTAATAGTTTTTATTTGCGCGCACAGTAGCACATAAAAACCACACTTTTTTGATGGAAATCAATTTGTAAAATTTATCGCCGATCAGCTTACAACTCTGCAACCTTGATCACTTTTCTAGGCATAAAAACACACAGTCATGTAATGCGTTTTTTATGTGCATCACACCTAGCCTAACGTTGAAATGGCTTTGTTATTTATGGTTAAAAACTGACAATATTGGTAAGAAATAGTAATAGCGTTTTATTGTCAGAATAAATCATCATAATTTATCACGCACCTAACAGAGCTTGACGGACTCCTCACACCACAATTGTTAATATGAACTCCTCAGATTAACCCTTTCTGCTTTTCTAAAAACAAAGGACAACTCAATGAAACGATTTCTTTTACCTCTATTTGGTTTGCTCGCGTTAGCGGGGTGTGATCAACAAACACAAACAGAAAGTACTAAGGCTCTAGAGCCCACCGTGATGGTGACGGAAACAGATGCCGTACCGTCACCCATCTGTGCAAGCGAGTTGATGCCGGGAGGTTGGCAAGCGACAAAAATTACCGACGAAGCTAAAGAAGCGTTGAAGAGCGCTTTAGCACAAATGGAGAGCAATGCACAATTAAAGGACATTATCGATGTCCGTTCACAAGTGGTTAACGGGGTGAATTATGCCATTGAGTTTGAAATGGCGGATGGCAGCATTTGGAATGCGATAATCTATCGCAGTTTAGAAGGTGATTACTCGTTAACCCAACCAGCAAAACAAGGCAAATTGTGTGAATAACCCCATCTCATAAGCCATTATTAAACCAGAGTTAGAGAGTAAAAAGAGGCCATGGCCTCTTTTTACTACTCGATACTATAGCTATTTAATACTATCGCCATACACCCCATTCACCCGTAGTTCCGGGCTCTTCATTTTTTGTCCACCACTGCGCGGTCCAAGTTTGCTGATTGTGCATAACGACATCACCGGACGTATAAATTTTAGTCGCATTCCAAGCATTATCGGAGACAGGTGGCTGTGGCGTTTCCTCTTTTAGCAAAGAAAGCTGATAACTATAAGTCGCGTTTGGAGCAAATACACGATTAGCATACAGATTCTGACTATCGTACATATAGTGATTCATTTCTTGGTGCCAAATCCCAATAAACCACTCCCCTTTTTTCACTTGGTTAAACTGACCTGCCATTTCCGCTGGCCACGTTGCTGTATTATTGGCTGAAATCGCTAAGCTGATATCGGTCGTTTCATTGCCATTGGCATCGAAGGTACGCAAACGAACCGTATCGCCAGATTCAACAGGACCGAAACCTTGTGAAAGATAACCACCAAGATCGCTGAGATTCTGCGCAGGTTCTGATGGGTCTGTCGGATCCGTTGGGTTTGATCCACCACCGCTAAAACTAATATCACTGCAGTTATAAAAACCTTCGCCCGCGGCATCAATACGCTGCCAGCGAGTATAAAGCACAGCATCACCACTTCTATCGGCAGGCAGGGTAATCTTTATGCGATATTTTTTATCCGTCCCCACGGTGATATTACCTTTGGTATCAATAAGATCCAGATCATCCCAAGTTAATGGGGCCTCACCGGTATAAGTCGGTTTAGAGAGATAAAACTCCCAATAAGAGGGGTTATGTGGCGCGGTAGCATTAAAGACTAATTCGATTTGTTGATTAGCGTCTAAATTCACGGCCGTTTTTTGCCAATGAGGTGAAGCAACATCTAACCCTGCTTTCGCGTTGCTGCCTGCGGAACACAACAAGCCGTCGCGAACAACAGCTTGAACATGAGCCATATCACGATAATTTGCCACATTGGCCGCCACTTCATTGCGTTGTACAAAAGGATAAGCTCCAGACTGATCAAAAGCCGCTTGGCATGCTGCATTAGGGATCGTATTACTCCAGAAACCACCATCTAGGTAACAGGTATTTTGCCGCGCGCTCGGAAATTCAACCCAACCATGAGCTTGTGCATGAGCAGAAAGCAATCCGCTCAATGAAAGCAAACCCAACACACTGACTTTATTAATATTATTCATCATTCTTCCTTTTTGTATTATTAACATCAATGCCACAGAACGACACTCTGTAACACATAAATTGCCAATCAAAGCTAGCAAGAATTATCAATAGGCAGTGTCAAATCTGGGCAGGAATACTGGACTATTTGCTTATTTTGCCACTCTCTTTCCAATCAAAAAGGATATGAGTCATTGAACTCACAGTGAGTTTCGAGTGACTTCATGGTTTAACAATTTTTGCCAACTTTCCTTATCTGCGATTCAATTGACGACAAAACAACCAAAAACAAACATCTCGCGAACAAAAGTGAAAACGATTACATCTCAATTTAATGGCACTAACCATGAAAAAATGAAAACTAATCATTTGTTTTTATGCACAAATTAATTCCCTTGTAACATTTGTCACAGAAATACATTCGGTTGCACACGACAATGCCGTTCTCTTTCGAATGAAACATTTTTTATCGTTCGAGCTTTAGAACCATCGCACTACAATAATGAGGTCAACTATGTTTGGTATCTTTAAACCCCAAGCGCATATCGAGAGGCTCGCTACTGAGCGGCTCGATAGCACTTATAGCCGCTTGCGCTGGCAGTTATTCATCAGTATTTTCTTCGGCTACGCAGGCTACTACCTTGTTCGTAAGAACTTTAGTTTGGCGATGCCTTATTTGATTGACCAAGGTTTTAGCCGCGGTGATCTCGGGGTAGCTCTTGCCGCCGTATCGATTGCTTATGGCCTATCTAAATTTTTAATGGGGAGTGTTTCTGACCGCTCTAACCCACGCTACTTCTTAAGTGCAGGCCTTTTAATGTCTGCGTTAGTGATGTTCTGTTTCGGTTTTATGCCGTGGGCAACAGGCAGCATTACTGCGATGTTTATTTTGCTGTTCTTAAACGGTTGGTTCCAAGGTATGGGCTGGCCTGCTTGTGGCCGTACCATGGTTCACTGGTGGTCACGTAAAGAACGTGGGGAAATTGTTTCTGTATGGAACGTAGCTCACAACGTCGGCGGTGGCTTAATTGGTCCTCTTTTCTTGTTTGGTCTTTGGGCATTTAACGATGACTGGCGCGCCGCATTTTACGTTCCTGCCTTTTTTGCGACCTTAGTTGCCATTTTCATTTGGATGACACTGCGCGATACGCCGCAATCTTGTGGTTTACCACCGATTGAAGAGTACAAAGATGACTACCCAGACGACTATGATAAATCTCATGAGAATGAGATGACCGCGAAGGAAATCTTCTTTAAGTACGTTTTCTCTAACAAATTGTTGTGGTCTATCGCTATTGCCAACGCTTTTGTATATCTCATTCGTTATGGTGTATTGGACTGGGCTCCTGTTTATTTGAAAGAAGCTAAAGAGTTCACCGTTGATAAATCTTCTTGGGCGTACTTCTTGTATGAGTGGGCAGGTATTCCGGGAACGCTATTGTGTGGTTGGATATCTGACAAAGTATTCAAAGGCCGTCGTGCACCTGCGGGCATCTTATTCATGGTTCTCGTTACTTTTGCGGTACTCATTTACTGGTTTAACCCTGCTGGTAACCCAGGTATCGACATGGCGGCTCTTGTTGCGATTGGTTTCTTAATTTATGGCCCAGTAATGTTGATTGGTTTATACGCACTGGAACTGGCTCCGAAAAAAGCAGCAGGTACCGCAGCAGGTTTAACAGGTTTGTTTGGTTATCTCGGCGGCGCAGTAGCGGCAAATGCGGTATTGGGTTACACCGTTGACCACTTTGGTTGGGATGGCGGCTTTATGATCCTAGTCGCTTCGTGCGGTATTTCTATCCTTTGTCTGCTGTATGCCTACATTGGCGAGCGTGCTCACCATAAAGAAAAAGACAGAATTGCGGAAGAAAAAGCGTCAACACAATCATAAATCTGACACCTAAATGTGTTGAATTTACGTTACGCACTGTTCACTTTGAATCAAAACTCTCCCCCTGCAACGTCAGGGGGAATTTTTAAGGATAACAATATGAAACTGACACTACTCGCACTTTCCATGGCTACTTTAGCCAGCTCGGCGTGGGTTCAAGCAGAACCATTGGTGATAGCGCATCGCGGCGCTTCCGGTTATCTGCCTGAACATACCCTTGAAGCCAAAGCGCTTGCTTACGGCATGAAGCCTGATTTTATTGAACAAGATGTCGTGATGACCAAGGATGACCAATTGGTGGTTCTGCACGATCACTATCTTGACCGCGTCACTGACGTTGCAGAGCGTTTCCCTGACCGTGCACGTGGTGATGGCCGCTATTACGCCATCGATTTTACGCTGGTAGAGATCAAAAGCCTGCGCGTAACTGAAGGTTTTAATATCGATGACAAAGGCAATAAAACCGCTGGTTTCCCCAACCGTTTCCCTCTTTGGAAATCAGACTTCACCGTCCCAACCTTAGCGGAAGAGATCGAGCTGATCCAAGGGCTGAACAAAACGCTCGGTTACGATATTGGTATTTATCCAGAAATCAAAGCGCCTTGGTTCCACCGCCATGAAGGTAAAGACATCAGTAAAGCGGTACTGAAAATGCTGAAGGAATATGGTTACGACAGTCAAGAGTCGAACGTTTATCTGCAATGTTTTGATCCTATCGAGCTAAAACGCATTAATGATGAACTGCTTCCAGCAATGAAAATGGACCTCAAGCTGGTTCAATTGATGGCCTACACCGATTGGAATGAGACCATGATCTATGATGGCGACCAAGCACAGCCATACAGCTATGATTGGATGTTCGAAGCAAACGGCATGAAGCAAGTCGCCACCTACGCCGATGGTATTGGCCCGTGGAAACCTATGTTGGTTGACGACGCTTCTACCAAAGAAAACATCGTCATCAAGCCATTGATGAAAGCCGCTAAAAACGCCGGATTAGTCGTTCACCCTTATACTTTTCGCGCAGAGCCCGATCGCATTGCACCTTATGCCGACAGCTTTGATGGGATGCTCGATGTGTTCTACAACACTGTAAAAGTGGATGGTTTATTTACGGACTATCCCGATAAAGCAGTGGAGTTTTTGCATTCAACTCGCTAAGTAAGCGTGATTAACCTTACCACTTTGGCACGCTTTATCCCCAGTATCATCATGCTGGGGATGTTATTTTGGGTGACTTAATGCCTTCACCACCTTAAGCACATGCTTATTTAAGTTACTGGCTTCCCAAAGCACCGCAATTTGGCTGTTAAAAGGCATCTCCTCGATGGGAGTGATCACGGCAGAATCATCGATATGTTCAGCCAGTGATTGGGGTACAACAGCTACGCCAAATCCCGCTTGAGCCATTGCAACCATCGACCTCAACTGTGGAGCCGAAAAACGTTGATCGACACGGATGCCCACATCGTCAAACAGCGCTTTCATACCATCATGCAATGCTGGCCCCGTTTCACGAGGAAACAACAAAACGTGCTCATTTTTTAACTGAACTAAAGTAAGGCGATCTTTTTCAGCCAAGGGATGCCCTAAAGGGATCACCGCGACAAAAGGCTCTTCAAATAAAACCACCCGCTTTAAAGACTCACTGGCATAACAAGGTAAACGCACCAATGCTATATCCAACTGCTTAGCTTTCAACTGCTCAACCAACTCTGGCATCGCTTGCTCAACCGCGGTGAGATTCACGTTTGAAAAACTGTCCCTTATCTCCCGCACTCGGGATAATATTTGGGTATTCATCGCAACCGAAGTCGCAAAGCCCATCCGCACTTCATTTTTTTCTCCACGCGCCAGCTGTTTTACTTTCGCCTTCGCTCGATCCACATCATTTAAGATGGTGACCGCATCGACATAAAACATTTGCCCAGCCTCGGTCAGCTCTACCCCACGTGGTAACCGCTTGAATAACAGCGTATCGAGCTCATGCTCCAATTTCTTTATCTGCTGACTCAACGGCGGTTGAGCAATACCTAACACTTCAGCCGCTCGTGTGAAATGGCGAGTTTGTGCCACCGCCACAAAATACTTGAGATAGCGAAACTCCATATATTTTCCATATAGAAATAAATCTTATTTATATTGGATTTAGCCACGTGGAGAAGTCAATCTAAATATACACTTTATTGCATAAATGGTTATTCTCATGCGTGGATTCTACACTCCGCTTTGTGCTTGTTCTCTCGATGTAGCGAAAGAGTTTGCTGAATATCATCATGTAACGGGGGATGGAGAGATTTACCAAACTTCGTTGATGAGTGCGTTGATTGCTGGCGTTTATGAAGGCGCAACAACGGTTGAACAACTGCTGCAACATGGCGATTTTGGCTTGGGCACATTCAATCAATTAGACGGTGAACTGATCGCGTTTGATAAAGAGGTTTTCCAATTAAAAGCCGATGGTTCGGCTAACCCCGCACACTTAGCGCAGCAAACTCCCTTCGCCGTCATGACTTTTTTCACTCCTGATGTCGAAGTTCCCATCACCTCTAAAATGTCTCGTGCTGACATTCATCATCTGATTGATGAGCTAGTACCCAGTGACAATATTTTCTGCGCAGTACGCATTGACGGTTTATATCAGTTTGTCAGAACGCGTACCGTGCCGCGTCAAACTCGCCCATTTCGCCCAATGTTGGATGTTGTAAAAGAGCAGCCAACATTTAATTTCACCTTAAAACAAGGCGTTATCGCCGGTTTTAGAAGCCCGCAGTACACCACAGGTATTAACGTTCCGGGGTATCACGAACATTTCATTACCGAAGATAGAAAAGGCGGCGGCCACATACAGGACTACTCTATTTCGTCGGGCTTTTTACAAATTGGCAAAGTATCGCGCTTGGTAATTGATACCCCGACTTCGCTAGATTTCCTTAAAGCCAACTTAGCTCCCAATGACATCCGAACCGCGATTGAAAAAGCGGAAAAATAGCGCTGAACAGGAGAAAAAGAATTGAATTGAAAAAAGCCGCCAGATAGCACCACCACTTCGTGAAGAAGTGTCAACGTCAGTCAACAATAAGGGTATAAAAATGAATACAAAACCTACCACTAAAAATGGCGCTCAATTAATCGCTCAACAGCTGGAATCTTTGGGTGTCCGCTATATTTTTGGCATTCCGGGGGCCAAAATTGATCGGTTATTTGACGCCATTGAAGACACCAATATTCAAATGATCCCAGTGCGTCACGAAGCCAATGCGGCCTTTATGGCCGGCGTCATCGGCCGTTTAACCGGCAAAGCCGGAGTCACTATGGTGACCTCAGGCCCGGGCTGTGGCAACTTGGTTTCAGGGGTTGCCACTGCCAATTCAGAAGGTGACCCGCTGGTCGCTATCGGCGGCGCGGTCAAACGAGCAGATCAACAAAAGCAAACGCACCAGAGTATGGATACCGTCAGTATTTTCCGCTCTATCACAAAATCCAGTGCAGAAATTCAACATGTTGATGCCGCCAGCGAAGTGATGGCCAATGCCTTTCGCACGGCAGAATCAGGCCGACCGGGGGCATGTTTCGTTAGCATTCCCCAAGATGTGTTATCCGACCACACTCTCACCGATATTATTGTTCCATCACGTAATGCTCATTCAAGCCAAGCCAGCCCAGAAGCGATCGAAGAAGCCATTACCCGAATCGAGCAGTCACAGCGCTGCGTCGTTTTACTCGGCTTACACGCCAGTCGCGCTGAAAATGCTCACGCCATCAGCCGTTTTTTGCGCACCACTCAACTGCCTGTAGTCGGAACCTATCAAGCCGCTGGGGCAGTTGATATTAACTATTATCACCATTTCGCTGGCCGCGTAGGTTTATTTAACAATCAGCCCGGAGATGTATTGCTGCAAGATGCTGACCTGATTGTCACTATTGGTTTTAACCCCATCGAGTACGACCCAGAGCTTTGGAACGCAAAACAGTCCCCAATAATCCACTTAGACATTGAACCAGCAGAGTATCAGCTCAATTACCAACCTTGTGTGGAAATTGTCGGCAATATCGTTCAATCACTGGATGATATGATCGATTGTGTCACCAATTTCGCACGCCTCTCTCCCAAAGCCTTATCGATTTTAGAGGAAGTGGCACAACAGCGGCAGATAATAAAATCCTACCCTACTCGTCAATCTCAACATGGGTTTCATCCATTAACCTTAATCAAAGCGATGCAATCCATTATTACCCCAGACACCACCTTGTGTCTGGATATGGGCAGCTTCCATATCTGGATTGCGCGCTATTTAAGCTGTTTTCGCGCCCGTCAAATGCTGATTTCAAATGGTCAGCAAACCATGGGCGTTGCCCTACCTTGGGCGATTGGTGCAAACCTGCTTAAACCCAGTACCAAAGTGGTCTCTGTTTCTGGTGATGGCGGCTTCATGCAATCAAGCATGGAGTTAGAAACGGCCGTCCGCCTAAAATGCAACATTGTACATATCATCTGGGTCGATAACGCCTACAACATGGTCGAGATACAAGAGATGAAAAAGTATCAACGCCCGTCCGGAATAAAATTTGGCCCGATAGACTTTAAAGCGTATGCCGAATCATTTGGCGCGCAAGGCTTTGCCGTGACCGAACGTCATCAACTGATGCCTATGCTGCATCAAGCCATGGAAACTCAAGGACCTGCTGTCATCGCTATCCCCGTTGATTACAGCGACAACTACAAGTTGATGCTACCCAGAACACAAGAAAATCGAGATCCAATTTTTGAGCATATCGAAGGAGAAACAATATGAATGGTTTAACCCATAAAGTCGCTTTAGTCACGGGTGCCGCCAACGGCATCGGCTTTGCGATAGCACAGCGTTTATATGATGAAGGGGCCAATGTAGTACTGGCCGACTGGAATGAAGAGCAACTCGCCACCGCCATCGAAGCTTTTGACTCAACACGCGTCGCGGCGCAAGTGATTGACGTCTCCGATCCTAAAAAAGTAAAAGCCATGATCGATAACGCCGTATCACGCTTCGGTAAGCTCGACATTTTAGTCAACAATGCGGGCATCCACATCCCCGGCTCCGTCTTAGAAAGCAGCGTTGAAGATTGGAAGAAAATATCAGCGGTGAATATTGATGGCGTCGTGTATTGCTCTAAATTTGCCTTACCTGAACTGCTAAAAACGCAGGGGACCATAGTCAACACCGCTTCAGTCTCTGGCTTAGGTGGCGACTGGGGTGCCGCATTTTACTGCGCCAGTAAAGGCGCGGTAGTCAACCTCACTCGCGCCATGGCGTTAGACCACGGTGCCGCTGGCGTGCGAATTAACGCCGTGTGCCCAAGCTTAGTTAAAACCAATATGACCAATGGTTGGTCGCAAGAGATTAGAGATAAATTTAACGAGCGCATCGCTCTAGGACGCGCCGCAGAACCGAGCGAAATTGCCGCCGCAGTGGCCTTTTTAGCCAGCGACGATGCATCGTTTATCAATGGTGTCAATTTACCCGTCGATGGTGGCGCTACCGCTTCCGACGGCCAACCTAAAATCGTTTAACCACGAAAACTCAGCCAGTACCCAAACCATTTTCCGTGCTGGCTGATATTTTAAAACCGCATAATTCAAAACAAGCCCCATAAACCTTTCAGCCCTAAACGGCCTCCTTTTTCACAATTAGTACAACTCCAACAAACACGAAACTAATTGGGGAGGGTTAGGGTGGGGTGTTTCTTGGTTGCTGGCAGTACCCCCTCCTAACCTCCCCTAAAAGAGGAAGGAACAGAACGGTATACAGACCGAAGGCATGCTTTACATAAGTTGGCACTCAAAAATAGTGTGAAATAGTCAAATAGCGGGCACGGATGTGCTCTATCAGCAAGCGGACTTTATTCGGGGGTTGGCGAGTAAAGGGATACACGGCGTATATACCCAATTTTTTGCCCACTTGTTCCGGGAAAATATCCACTAGTTGGCCGTTACGAAAATCATGATAAACCAAACAGCGCGGTACATAAGCAATGCCGTGGCCGCCTAAAGCCGCTTTTCTCAATGCCGTGGCGTTATCCGTAGAAAAGCAGCCCGACACTGTGACAATGTAGTTTCCTTTGCGGCCTTTAAATTCCCACTCGCTGGCGCCTGTGGTTTGGTAGGCATATTGAAAACAGTTGTGGTTGACTAAATCTTCCGGTTTTAACGGTTTTCCATTTTTCGCAATATAAGAGGGAGAAGCGCACACAACCCACTGTGAGTCTAAAATATGCCGCGCAATTAGGCTTGAATCTTCCAAGTAACCAGTGCGGATCACTAGGTCAAAACCTCCTTCCACTAAATCAACAAAACGGTTATCAAGCGACATGTCTACCGTTAAGCCGGGGTGTAAATTGCAAAATTCCGCAACCGCGTCGGCCAATATTAGATCGCCTGATATAGTGGGTACCGACATTTTGATGTGGCCGCTGACATTTTCACCAAACCCAGCCACCGCATCGACGGCTTCTTGAGTGGCAAGCTTCACATTTTTCGCACCCTGTAACAGTGCCTTGCCTGCTTCGGTCAGGGTTAATTTACGCGTAGTTCGATATAATAGCTGCACGCCTAACTCTTCTTCTAAACGCGCCATTCTTTTACTAACTACTGAATTTGTAAGGCTATTCTGTTCTGCTACTTTACTAAAACTTCCCAGTTCCATCACTTGTGAAAACAATATTAGGTCGTCTGCTCGCATCTTATTATGTCAATTTTGGAATTAATTATTTTCATTATTTCCCTATATCCATAAAAAATAAAGGAGTAAATTCACCCAGAATTAACAAAAACATCACAAATATAATAATTTAGCTACCCGACGTGGCCGAAAGGTCTGTAGCCCCTACAGGATGTCTGCTCCTCAACTATCCTACTATTTAGAGCTAGTACGAAGAGCACACTTTACGAGGAAGTATCCAATGAACGAAACTTTACTGGCACTAGTGGCCTTCTCCCCCATTGTGGTGGCAGCGATTCTTTTAGTCGGGCTCAACTGGCCTGCGAAAAAGGCGATGCCCGTGGCCTTTGCATTAACTGTGGCCATCGCCCTCACCTTTTGGGATATGTCGGCAAACCGCGTGCTCGCTTCTGTTTTGCAAGGGTTCGGCATCACGATTTCCGTGCTCTGGATTGTGTTTGGCGCAATCTTCCTACTCAACACCTTAAAACACACTGGTGCTATCACCACCATTCGTAACGGTTTTACCGATGTTTCGGCTGATCGCCGTGTGCAAGCCATTATCATTGCGTGGTGTTTTGGCTCTTTTATTGAAGGCGCTTCTGGCTTTGGTACACCGGCGGCTATCGCGGCTCCGTTGCTAGTTGCGATTGGTTTTCCTGCGTTGGCTGCCGTATTGATGGGGATGATGATCCAATCCACTCCTGTCTCTTTCGGCGCAGTGGGTACGCCCATTATTGTTGGGGTAAACAAGGGGTTAGATACGCACAACATCACCGAAACGCTGATCAGCAACGGTTCAAGTTGGGATGTGTATTTACAGCAAATCACCGCCAGTGTCGCCATCACCCATGCGATAGTCGGTACATTGATGCCAGTATTAATGGCGATGATGTTGACGCGCTTTTTCGGTAAAAACAAAAGCTGGACCGAAGGGTTAGATATTTTGCCTTTTGCGATTTTCTCTGGCTTGGCTTTTACTGTGCCTTACGCGCTAACGGGCGTCTTTCTTGGCCCAGAATTTCCCTCATTAATCGGTGGCTTGATCAGCTTGGCACTGGTTGTCACGGCCGCGAAAAAAGGCTTTTTAGTACCCAAATCACAATGGGATTTTCCAGAAGAGAAATCGTGGCCCGCAGAGTGGCTAGGCTCATTAAAAATTGATATTGAGGAGATCAAAGCTAAACCGATGGGCCTTGCATTGGCTTGGACTCCCTATGTTCTGCTCGCGGTTATCCTTGTGGCAAGCCGTGTGAGCAGCGAATTTAAGTCACTGCTGGCTGGAGTGAGCCTATCCTTTAACAACATTCTGGCTGAAACAGGCATCAGCACGGCCATTCAACCGCTTTATCTTCCCGGTGGCATCTTGGTTTTTGTCGCGTTACTGGCAGTAATATTGCAGTCACGCAGTGCGACACCACTCATCAAAGCATTCGGTGAATCAAGCAAAACGCTGATCGGTGCGGGCTTTGTGTTGGTATTTACTATCCCTATGGTGCGCATTTTTATTAACTCTGGCGTCAATGGCGCAGAGCTTGCGAGCATGCCTGTCACTACCGCCAATTTTGCGGCGGGTTTAGTCGGTGATGCCTTCCCTGCATTAAGTGCCACCGTTGGCGCACTTGGGGCGTTCATCGCCGGCTCAAATACAGTGTCGAACATGATGTTCAGCCAGTTCCAGTTTGAAGTGGCACAAACACTCTCTATTTCCAGTGTGATGATCATTGCGCTACAAGCTGTTGGCGCAGCAGCGGGCAATATGATTGCGATTCACAACGTCGTCGCGGCATCAGCAACGGTCGGTTTATTGGGCCGTGAAGGAGCCACGCTGCGCAAAACCATTATTCCGACTTTCTACTACCTTGTGATGACTGGCCTTATCGGTTTAGTGGTGATTTACGGCTTTAATATGACCGACGTACTAATGACCCAGCAACCCTAAGTTTGGTGATGTGATTTGGTATCAACTTGGTTTTTATAACCATTAATCTTGTGTAATAAATGCAGAGCTCGCTAGGCGGCGGCTCTGTACAAATTAGGATTCAATCTATGATTATTTCAGCCTCCACCGACTATCGCGCTGCCGCGAAAGCGAAATTGCCTCCTTTTCTGTTTCATTATATTGATGGTGGCTCATACGGTGAGCACACGCTCACACGCAATACCGCGGATTTAGCCGACATCGCACTGCGCCAACGCGTGCTTAATGACATGTCAGAGCTCAGTTTAGAAACACAACTGTTTGGCGAACAGCTTGCAATGCCGATCGCCCTTGCCCCTGTAGGTTTAACTGGTATGTACGCGCGGCGCGGCGAAGTGCAAGCGGCGCGCGCGGCTGAAAATAAAGGCATTCCTTTTACACTGTCCACCGTATCGGTTTGCCCGATCGAAGAAGTATCATCGGCGCTGGCTCGACCAATTTGGTTTCAACTCTACGTGCTTAAAGATCGCGGCTTTATGAAAAATGTGTTGGAGCGCGCCAAAGCCGCGGGGGTAAAAAACCTCGTGTTTACCGTGGATATGCCCGTTCCCGGCGCGCGTTACCGCGACATGCATTCTGGCATGAGCGGCCCTAACGCGGCGATGCGCCGAGTGTTTCAAGCGATGAAACACCCAAGCTGGGCGTGGGATGTCGGCTTGCTCGGCAAGCCACACGATTTAGGCAATATTTCTGCCTACCGTGGCACGCCGACTAAATTGGAAGACTACATTGGTTGGCTTGGTGAGAATTTTGATCCTTCCATTTCATGGAAAGATTTAGAGTGGATCCGCGACTTTTGGGACGGCCCGATGATCATTAAAGGCATTCTAGATACAGAAGATGCCAAAGACGCGGTGCGCTTTGGCGCTGATGGCATTATCGTATCCAACCACGGTGGTCGCCAGCTTGATGGGGTATTGTCAACCGCCAAAGCCTTACCTGCGATTGCTGATGCGGTGAAGGGCGACCTGAAAATTCTGGTCGATTCGGGGATTCGCACTGGGCTTGATGTGGTACGCATGCTGGCACTGGGCGCGGACTGCACGCTGCTGGGTCGCTCGTTTGTTTATGCATTGGCGGCGCAAGGTCAAAGCGGCGTTGAGAACTTGCTCGATTTATATGAAAAAGAGATGCGCGTTGCCATGACCTTAACCGGAGCGAAAACCATTACCGATTTGTCACGAGACTCGTTAGTCAAACTTTAATCTCATGATGACAAACCAACGGTAGCCGCACGTTAACCTATCCACAACCTCAATTTAAAATGGGAAACAATGATGGCCAGCACTCTTTCAGACGCCACCTATCGTCAACTGGAAACGCAACTCGCTACGCGCATCGACCCTGAGCGCATCATCACGCAGCAAGCAAAACGCCTTGCTTATGGCACTGATGCCAGTTTCTATCGCTTGGTGCCGAAAATTGTGCTGCGCTTACAAAGCCTTGATGAGGTCATTTTTGCCATTAAAAGCTGCCGCGAGCTTGGCGTTCACTGCACGTTTCGCGCTGCTGGCACCAGTTTATCTGGTCAGGCAGTTTCTGATTCGGTCTTGATCGCCTTAACCGATGACTGGCGCGGCCATCGCATTCACGATGAGGGCAAAAAAATCACCCTACAACCAGGGGTCATCGGAGCTGATGCCAACAAATACCTTGCCCCTTTTCAACGCAAAATCGGCCCAGATCCAGCCTCAATCAACACCTGCAAAATTGGTGGAATCGCCGCCAATAACGCCAGTGGTATGTGCTGCGGCACTGCGCAAAACTCTTACCGCACTGTCGATAGTATGAAGATCGTCTTCGCAGACGGTTCCGTGCTCGACACCGCAAACCCAGAAAGCATCGCTGCATTCAAAATCGCTAAACCCGAATTGATTGAAGGTATTGCTCAACTTCATGCACAAACGGCGCAAAATCACACACTATCAAAGCTTATTCACCACAAATATCGCCTAAAAAACACCACTGGCTACGCCCTAAATGCTCTCGTTGATTACTCTGACCCGATTGAAATTATTGAACATTTGATGATTGGGTCGGAAGGCACACTCGGTTTTATTGCCGACATCACCTACAACACCGTCATTGAGCACGCGCACAAAGCCTCGGCGCTGCTTGTCTTTGCTGATATTGAGCAGGCTAGCCAAGCGGTTACGACCCTGTCCAAAACCCCAGTTGCGGCAGTCGAAATGATGGATGGACGCGCGATGCGCTCTGTCGCTGACAAAGCTGGCATGCCCGTATTTATTGCGCAATTGGATCTAGAAGCCACTGCGCTGCTAATTGAGTCTCACGCCAGCGATCACGCAACACTTCACTCACAATGCAGCGCCGTGATGGCAGCACTAAGCGACTACCAGATCATCGAATCCGTACCATTCACCTCCGATGCCAAAACAGTGGCAACCTTATGGGGCATTCGCAAAGGGATGTTCCCTGCCGTGGGCGCGGTGCGCGAAGTGGGGACAACCGTCATCATTGAAGATGTGGCGTTTCCGGTAGAAAGCCTTGCTAATGGTGTGCGCGACTTGCAGGCTTTGTTTGATCACTACCACTATCACGAAGCCATCATCTTCGGCCACGCTCTGGAAGGCAACTTGCATTTTGTCTTTACACAACGCTTTGATAGCCAAAGCGAAATTGACCGCTACGGCGCATTTATGGATGAAGTGGCCGAGCTAGTGGCAGTGAAATATCAAGGCTCACTCAAAGCCGAGCACGGTACGGGCCGCAACATGGCACCGTATGTGGAATTGGAATGGGGCAAAGACGGTTATGCCTTAATGCAACAAATCAAAACCCTGTTTGATCCACAAGGCTTGCTCAACCCCGGCGTTATTATCAACGATGATCCGCGTTCCCACTTAGCTAACCTAAAGCCGATGCCAGCGGCTGATGCCTTGGTCGATCGCTGCATCGAATGCGGGTTTTGCGAACCTGTTTGTCCATCTCGCACACTATCACTCTCGCCCCGTCAACGAATCGTCTTGTACCGCGAGCTACAACGTCGACGCGCGCAAGGTGAAACGGTAGAAGCTTCTGAGCTTGAAAAAGTCTTTGAATACCAAGGATTAGACACCTGCGCCGCAACTGGCTTATGCGCTGAGCGCTGCCCTGTTGGCATCAACACTGGCGATTTAGTGAAAAAGCTGCGCACCGCGAAATACCAAAAATTCATCCCCATTGCTACATGGACAGCGGATCACTTTGCCGCCACCACAGCCGTGGCTAAAATCGGCCTCAGTGCCAACCAATTGGCGAGCAAATGGCTGGGCGACAAGTTAGTCGGCGGCGCAACCAACGGCTTGCGTAAACTCAGCAAAGGCAAAACGCCTATTTGGTATCCACAACTGCCGCAAGCCAATCATCAGAACTTAACCATTGCAGTAGAAAACCTGCCGCGCCGTGAGAAAAAAGTGGTCTATCTACCCTCTTGTGCGAGCCGAAATATGGGCCAACAAAACAGCGCGGGCGATCAGCGGCCATTAACCGAAGTGACCTTATCGCTGCTTAACAAAGCAGGATATGAGGTGATCCTACCTAACGAGCTCAACAGCCAATGTTGTGGTATGCCCTATGACAGCAAGGGAATGAATGAGCTTGCACAGTCAAAAGCGCAGCAGTTAGAATCCGCGTTATGGCAAGCTAGCCAACAAGGGCGATATCCGGTATTGATGGACACTAGCCCGTGTGCAAAACGCAGTATTGAACAATTTACTAAACCACTGGAGATCTTAGAACCCGTCGGTTTTGTCAATAAGTATCTGCTGGATTCTTTAGCGATCAAAGCCAAAGAAGAAACTGTGATGCTGCATATCACCTGTAGTGCGCGCAAAATGGGGTTGGAAGCCGACATGCTCAAATTGACCCAAACCTGCGTCAGCACAGTGATTGTGCCAGAGCATATTCAATGCTGCGGCTGGGCGGGCGATAAAGGCTTTACCACGCCAGAACTGAATGCTGCGGCCGTTCATCCGCTCAAAGAGCAAGTCCCTGCTCACTGCGAACGCGGATTCAGTAATAGCCGTACCTGTGAAATTGGCCTATCACACCACAGCGGTATTCCATATCAATCCATTTTGTATTTGGTTGATGAAGTGTCTAAACCGCTTTGATCTACCCTCAATCTTAAAATAGCTCATTGGATAAAATGGGCTGTTTTTTTGTCTCTTTATCTAGCGTACCTTTACCTCGTATACCAAGAGTTTGTAAATACGCTTTGGGGCTTAAACCAAACTGACTGCGAAAACGTTGATTAAATCGCTGTTCCGATTGGTAGCCGCAACACTGTGCCAATATCGCTATATTTCGTTGGCCACTTTGCATTAAGTTCAGCGCGTGATTCACACGCACTTCAGCCAAAACCTCACGGTAACGGGTGCCATGTTGCTTTAAGCGTCGAATTAAGGTCGCGCGGCTCATGGCAAAGTGCGTTGCTACCCGCTCAAGTGGATGTTCTTCTTCTGGTGCCTGGGCGAGGTAGTTTCTCAGCTTCTGCTCAAAGGGTAGAGAATTACTCTCAAAGAGCCAATGCAGCGCACCTTGCTCAGCCAATTGTTGGTATAACACCATCAGTAGATAGGCTTGGGTTTCTTGGCTGATTAACGAAAGATCGAACGAGGCGAGCGCATTGAGCGAACTTTTCAGTGAGGGGCTGGTTGAAATCACAGGCCACATAACTGGGCGATCATGACTTGCGCTTAACGCAAGCATCGCCTCGGTAGGGCGGTAGGTGAAACTGAACAGCCTTGAAGAGAAGTAACCGTGTTCTGGTAAATTTTCGAAACTGAGCGAAGCTGAGGCCTCACACAACAATAACGAAGTGCTCGATAGATTAATGGCCTCTTCCTTATGAAACAGTTTTTTACTGCCAGATTGGATCTGAATCAAGCTTGGAGAGTGAATCCTCACATTTCTCAGCCTTTGTTGCTGAGCGGCTCGAAAGGTGGTGACTTGGTATTGGTGATTCATCACTCCCCCATGAATTAGCGTGTATAGGTTGCGGTCAGCGTCGCTTTTTCTAACGCCAAACTATTGAGGGTAAAACCAACCACCGCAGGTGATACATCGGCCGCCAAATTGAGTTTTTCCGTCGGGAGAGCCCATACCGTAAACTGGTAACGGTGCATTCCGTGCCCTTCTGGCGGACAAGCACCACCAAAACCAACGCTGCCATAATCGATACGTGTTTCTATTGCACCGAGCTTTTTGACTTCAACCCCACGTGCTAGCTCACTCACTGTCGCTGGAATATCCAGCGCAATCCAATGCCAAAAGCCACTTCCTGTCGGAGCATCTGGATCAAAAGCCGTAATAGCAAAACTTTTGGTTCCTTGAGGTGCATCAGTCCAAATTAAGTGCGGCGAAAGATTCTCCCCAGAACAACCCCAGCCTGAAAATTCAAAGGTTTTTGCCATCGGGTGGCCTTCTTGGATATCACGGCTGCTGAGTTGCAGAGCGTTTGCCATCCCTGTAAATAATAGGCTGGTGGTTAACGTCGTGGTGACGATGGCCGAGCTAAAAATCGTCGAGTTCATTGTTTTCTCCTATGAATAAGTTCATGAACAAGTCTAGCAACATCACCCATACAACATCCGACAGAAAGTATCATTTTGACGCTTTAAATATTGAAAAGTGATACTTTTTGTTGAGTCTATGCCTCTACCATCATCGAGAGACTACTGGAGAGGACTGCTATTGACAATATTACGCACAATTAAGTTTACACACATATCGAGACTATTTTTGAGCCAATACTCTCATAGGCTCATATGCTTTATGAGGCATTTATTGCCACATAGAGGAGATCAAAATGCAATTATCAATACGTCTACTTGGCTTAATAGCAGCAGTGGTGTTGAGTTCTACTCAAGCGACTGCTTCAATAGAAAAAGAATCACTCCCCACCATTGCGGATAAAGTAATCCATCCGCATTCTTTAACAACCCACCAATCTCTAACCACTCACTATCCAATCCATTCGCCGGGAGCCAGCTTTATTAAGGTCCACTTTGATAAGTTTCAACTCAGCAAAGGGGGAAGCGTCACACTACGCTCTCCACACAGCAATGAAAGTATCACCTACGACAGTTCAGAGAACGGGCCTTTATTTGCCCGCTCGATTAATGGGGATAGCGTTATCGTGGAGTGGAAAACCGGTGAACATCCTGACCAAGCACAGATCTCAATTGACTATTTTATGGCAGGGAATGAAAGTGCCACGTTATCACAACCGAACCTAGCCGCTGATAACTCTGGGTTGTTTTCAACCTGTGGCATCAATGAAAGAAAAGATGTTGCTTGTTGGAGCGACTCACACCCTGAAAAAGTGGCGTGGAGTAGCGCCGTAGCAAGGCTACTGATTGATGGCCGTAGCTTATGCACGGCTTGGCGTGTCGGGCCCAATAATCACATGATCACCAATAACCACTGTGTATCAACAGCCTCTGAACTAAAAAATACTGAAGTATGGTTTAATTACCAACGCACGACTTGCGGCGGTAGCTTGGATACCACAGTAAAAGTCATGGGCAATCAGTTATTAAGCACCGATTATACCTTGGACTACACATTATTCACGGTGGCTAATTTCGAGCAGCTAGGACAATTTAGTTACTTAGGCTTAGACAATTCAGAGCCCAGCTACGGCACGGGTATTTATATTCCACAACACGGCGCTGGTAACCCCAAAGAGTTGGCGATAGAAAGCGATCAAAATGGCTCTGGCATGTGCCAAATTGATATAGCCTCTACCAATGGTCGCGGTGCCAATACCGACACAGGGTATTTTTGTGACACTATTGGCGGCTCTTCTGGTTCACCTGTATTGGCCTCTGAGAGCCATAAAGTCATTGCACTACACCACTTTGGGGGATGTGAAAACCAAGGGGTCAAAATCAGCAAAATCTGGCCTCAGGTTGCACCATTCTTTGATAACCAGTTGCCCGTAGGGAAAAAAGGAGGCACTCAACCTCCGCAAGATGGCGTCATCCAACGTGGGCAAAGCATTACTGGCATCACCTTGAGCAAAGGCCAACAAAAACGATTCATTTTACCTGCATCAGAACGCCAAACAGCGGTGAAAATTTCGATAACCTCTGGGCAAGGCGATGCCGATCTCTATACCCTTTCAGGCAATCCACCGACCAAAAGAGTCTTTGATTGTCGGCCTTACCAATCAGGAAGTAATGAGCAATGCTTAGCAGAGCCAAATGCTGAGGATCTGCATATCATGATCGATGCATACTCGAATTTTTCTGATGTAACATTACAGGTAGAATAAAACAGAAAATTAGCTGACCAACCACTTGCAAGTCGCAAGTGGTTGGTCATAGTTTAAAACTCTTGGTTCATTTTTAGCAGGCTGTTGAGTAATACTGTTTCTTCGTTTGCATCCAAGTATCTCGTCAGATCTTTCACTAACTCCACATGCAACTGATTATGCTGGCGATGAATTTTCTGACCTTCCGCGGTTAAAGTCACGACAATCGATCTTCTGTCATCCGGGTGCGCGCCGCGTTCAATCAACTTGGCATTCACTAACTTCTCTATTTGAACGGTGAGCGTACCAGTTGTGATACCGAGTTTTTGCGCTAACTCTTTCATTCTCATCGGGCCATGAATACCTAACACCTCGATGGTGTGGATCTGCGCCAGGGAGTAGCCTGTTTCTCGCACCACAGATTGCTCCCATGAGGACATCTTGTCGTAAAATTCCGTTAATTGTTGATTCAGTTTTTCGATATTACTCATCATGCCATCGGGTGAACTTCAAGGGTAAGGTGGTGGATTTTATCAAACTTCGCCAGTATTTGTTTATATTCTGCCACGGTTTTATCAACATGAGATTCTAAGATAATCGCAGCTGAGTAGTGATGACCACTGATTTTCCAAATATGGAGATCTTTAATCACCGCAAATGCGGCTAGCTCTTCTTCAATTAAACGTCGATAGGGTTGCTCGATGCTTTCATCTAATAAAATGGGGCTAGTCTGCTTGATAAGAGCTATTGTCCACTTAGCAATCACGGCAGCGCCGACGATGCCTACAACAGAATCTAACCAGTTCCAGCCATAATATTTTCCAAACAATAGCGCCACAATCGCCAGAAGAGAAGTCAAGGCATCGGCAAGAACATGCAAATAGGCAGCTCGTAAATTGTGATCGTGATGGTCATGGTCATGGTCATGGTCATGGTCATGGTCATGGTCATGGTCATGGTCACTATGATGGTGGTGATGGTTATCATGCAACAATAGCATGCTCACTAAGTTCACCAGCAAGCCAATGATGGCGACAATAATCGCTTCATTAAATTGAATCGCTTCGGGATTGAATAAACGATGAACCGATTCCACCACCATCAGCAACGCCACAATACCTAATGCAATCGCACTGGTGTAGCCTCCCAACACACTCACTTTACCTGTACCAAATGAGAACTTCTCACTGTGTGCATGCTTTCTAGCATAACGGTAAGCAAACAGCGTAATGCAGAAAGCAGCCGCATGAGTACCCATATGCCAACCATCGGCAAGTAAAGCCATCGAACCGAAAATAGTACCAGAAATGATCTCCGCTACCATGGTGACAAGCGTGAGCAAAAGAACGTAAAACGTGCGTTTCTCATTTTGGTCTGCGCTAGCGATAAAGTTATGACGATGCTCGGTAGTAAACTGCAAAATCCCACCCACTTAGTTTGATAATCAAAATATTTGATTTAAATTTAGTTTGATTGTCAAACATTGTCAACAAACTCTGTCTATTAGTACCGAAACCATTGGGGGAAATAGGCTAAGTGGAAAGTAGAGGTAGGAAGGGAGAACGAGAGCCCTCCTCCGTTGAGAAGGAGAGCTGGAAGGAATTACCACATCAAATCATCAGGGACTACGAAATCCGCGTACGGATCATCTTCAGCAGGTAGAGATTCATCGGCAGTTTTATTTTCGATAATGCTCTCTTCATCACGCATGAAGATTTTATCCGCTACCACACCCGGGATGACAGCATAGCCATCTTCATAACGCGCGATAGCCAGGATTCCTTTACTCAGTTGATCACGAACCAATGAATCGACATAAAGTGACTTCACCAACTTACCATCAACAAAGTTGTATTTGATTTCACCGTGTTTTAGATCCAGCTTATTCATCTCAATCAGTTGTTTTACTTGAGCACGAATTTCTTTGCTCAACAACTGCTCTTTTTGCTGTTTATTCAGTGCCTTGTCGCGCTCTTGTTGCTCGACTTTATTCGCTTCTACTGCCGCTTTCACTTCACGTGCTTGCACGCGCGATTTTTTAGAGCTCTTTTTCGCTTTGCTGAGTTTTTTGGCGTTAACTAAACCCGCTTTTAGCATTTGCTCTTGTAGAGATAAGGTTGCCATGATCAATCCAAGTCAGTTATTTGCTGGTGAGTTTAACGGTTCATGGCGAGTGAATAAAGAGCGCTGTAGTTATCTTATTCATCCTAACGAGCAAAAAATGCTTTTCTAAACTCATAACGCTGCTTTGCCGCGTAGCGCACCCATTCTTCTGTCGAAAGGGTGGCATAGGCTGTCTTTCTCTGGTTTGAGAGCGTCTTTTCTAACTGCGCTAACGCTTGCTGGTAGTCAATGACTTGAGCAGCCTGCGCTTGTTGCTCGATTTGGCGATGGGCCACCTCACTGCGCTCATGTTCATTTAAGTAAAGTTCGGCCAAACCTTGTTGTACTTCTAAGCGCTGTTCTAACGATAAATGTTGAGGGATCAGCCGAATCGCTTGTTCATAGCGTGCATTACCTGTGTTTAATGAAAAGGCATCCCATTGATATTGATGCTGTGTAAGCCGCTGTTCAATGCTCTGCAACGCCTCTTCTACGGAAGCAATGCCTTCGTAGTCATTGGGTTGCTGTACAAAATCATCATAAGCGTACTGATCAGCAAACAAGATATCCGCTTGTCGCCCCCATACTTGTTGATCAATCGATTTTACATAAGCCATTTTGTCACCTAATTCCGTATCCTGACTGATGAGTTCCATTCCAAGCAACGCGTCACGTTCCGCCTGTTTTTGCCAATAGAGTGCAACCAGCTCATAGCGTTCATGGGGCAACTGCGTTTGTAATTGTTGTAGCCGCGCAGCGCACACATTTTGCTGACGACACTGTTGCCAAAACTGCTCTATTCTCTCTCTCAGCGCTTTGCCTATTTCTGTTTGCAGCGTTTCACCAACGAGTGTCCACTCTTCATGGGTTTGATGATCGCGATTAGCCAGCAAAGCAACGCTACTTTGCTCTGGCAAACGCACCGTGCCCGGCAATGCAACCTCAATTCTATTGGGGGGTGTTTGGATAGTGGGAAACTCATCCCTCTTCACCCACCAATAGCTTGCGCTGCCGGCTAAGGCAACGCAGATCAATAACCTAACCCAACGCATCTAGCGGATCTCAGCTTTAACCGGAAAGTGATCCGATAAATTGTAATGCTGCCATAAACGCTCGTCCGTGGTTCTTGGCACCAGCACAGTATTGCGGTTTTGTTGTTCGCTTGGTTGTGCAAACTCTTGGCTTACCACCACATAATCGAGGTACTCCACGTTTTCACCACCGGATAAGGGTTCTCCTGCAAAATCATTGATGCGCGGATCAAACGTTGATTCGGTATAGCCTGCGTAGCTAGGTTCGGTTGACGCAAGATTCGCGAGCATGTTTTGATAGTCATCGGCAAATTTACGTTTATTCACGTTAAAATCACCGCCATAAATCACCGTTTCTGTGCTGGGAATAGAGAACGATTGCGCAAAACTGCGCATCTGTCTGAACTGACGTTGACGATAATCGCGAGCGGTATCGGTATCAAACGAGGCAGTATGCGTTGCAAACAGATGATAAGCCTGACCATTTTTGATGATTTCAGCATAATTCACCCCTTTATCAGCAAAACAGTCAGTTCCCGAGCAATCAGGGAAAACATATTGTCCTTGGTTAACAATTGGGTAGCGGCTGACGATGATCACTCCGCCGTCATGGATATTCACCCCAGACTTATCGAGCATTTTCGTTTGGTACGGATACTCTTTTGCCAGCTCTCGAAGAAAGGCATCACGCCCCGCAGCAAACACTTCTTGCAGCATTACGGCATCATATCCTTTGATATGTTGAGGGATGATAGCAAAACGCTCGGCAATATTTGAAGCAATCACAGGTAACGCCCAAACGTTATAGGTCATCACTTTTAAGGTCTCAGCATCGGGTGTTTCTTCTGTATTCGTTGGCGTAATGGTGTAATAAATATCGTCGTAACGAGTGGTGCTGACGGATTTAAACGCAAGCTCGGTTGGACGTTCAATCAACTGCGTTGAGTAATAACGGTGAACCGCACGATCATTTTGCCACTGAAGAGGAATATCTCGTGCTTGTACCCCATGCTCAATGCTTGAGTTATACCAATGACCTTCCATCTTCTGCTGTAAAGAGAAAACCTGCCCTTGCGGCAAAGTCACCATGGTTTCAAATTGGTACGTTTTGCCAGATTTCACCCCTTGCCAGCGGTTAAAGCTGAGCACCATTTTAGTTTCCCACGGGCCTAGCGTTTCACTGTGTTGCTGCCATTCACTGCCTTGTTGCAACTGATCAGATCCGGTCTGTTTCACGGCAATAGACATTGGCAGCGCAGAGTTATTGGTTAAATAAATATCGGTGTCCGCCAATGCCGCATGAGCAGCAAGAGACAACCCAAATAGAATGACTTTATTAATAATCTTCACGTTTTCATCCTTTAACTGTGAAAAAATAAATTAAGCCATCCCCCTATGAAATATTGATGTAAGAAATACGACAGTTTGAGTACTCCAAGAAAGGTCACGAAAAATATAAAAACTATTGAACGATTTATCGATATTTTTTCTTTCAAGGCAAATTTTAGCGTTATACTGCCCGCCCCAAATTGTGAGAGGATTTTTTGTGGAACGTGAAATGTCAGTGATCATTGGTTTGTGTAACCCTAAAAGCCCAACCAACGTAGGTGGTGTGATGCGCGCGGCAGGTTGCTACCAAGCATGCGCGGTTCGCTACAGTGGTGAGCGTTATGATCGCGCAGTGAAATTTCAAACCGACACAAAAAACATTCAAAGTAAAATCCCGCTCACCGCGATGGTAGAGATCACGCAGGACTTGCCAAGTGAGATGAAAATCGTCTGTGTTGAACTGGCAGAAGGGGCGACACCACTGCCCGAGTTTATTCACCCGGAAAAAGCGCTGTATGTGTTTGGCCCTGAAGATGGTTCTATTCCACAAGAGATAGTTAACCAAGCCAGTGAGGTTGTATACATCCCAACAATTGGTTGCATGAATTTGGCCGCGAGCGTCAATGTGCTGCTGTATGATCGATTGGCAAAATCCAAGCTCGATATTGATCACAGCCAACGTATTCTCGATAGCCGAGATGTGAAAAATCGTTTGAAGTTTAAACGTACTGAACAACCTGCCACTTAAGGCTGCAATCGAAGCCAATGAAACAAGCGAACGTTCTTCACTCAATAGAGCCTAACGCTCACTTATTTCATTGGCAGTCATAACGGCCAACTCTCGCTAGCGAATATCCAACTGTTTAAGAACCGATGGATAACCCCACCCATCTTCACCAACTTTAACTTCGTCTCCCGTTAAATAGTGATAAAGAGTGGGCGCAAGTGAGCCATTTTCGACTGAACCGAGCGGCGTGGCTTGATTGCCAATTGGACTCCCCCAAAAACCGATAAAAGCATCTTTTTCTAGATAGCTTTCACCCGCATGACGCCCCGGAACTTTAGTATTAAAGCCAACGCCCTCTTTAGGAAATAGGTTAATGGTGCCCGCACGGTCGTCTTCATAAATAGCAGCGAGCTGATTAACCGAATCTGGACGGGGCGTAAAACGTGTTAACTCTCTCCACTGCGCACTTGAGCACCACGTCTCAACTTGATTCGCTTTAGCGTGATAAACGCAACGTTCGACGAGTTGTGCATAATGTTCTAGCTCGTCAGATGAAGGAGGCGACAAATAAGCATTTAGCTGCTGAACGCCAAGCAGCAATGGCTGTTCCGATTTAGCAAAATAGCGCAGTTTATCACCCTTTTTTTCAATCCATTCATCCACTCGTTTACCTTGCCGCTCGCCAACCAACCGTACAGAACAGTCCGTTAAATCACATGGTTTTTCTCTCACAACTAAATAATCTAGGCTTTCAGCAAGTCGCGCTACGGTTTCATCGATCACATCAACCTGCTGCCCTGGCTTAGAATGGATCGGTTGCCAACGGATCAACTCTTGATAAACCGGTTGAACTTCCCATCCAGCTTCTGCATTAAAGAAATCCATCATAAAATTTCCACCCGCAGTGGAAGCGACGACCACATCAATCCCTTTGTTTGACGGCGCGTTAATCGCATTCGTCATTTTTGGCCCTTCTCCCTCATCCGATGAGATTTTCTTCACCTTGAGTTTTATTCCCAGTTGTGACGCTAGCGGTTCAAAGATCTGTTTTTCTGGGTTGAGGGAGAAATAAACAGGAGCTAAACCATGATCGCCAGCCATGCCCCATAACGTGCGGTCATATACTCCCGCGTCTTGATAGGTTGCTTCTATTTGCGCTAGCCAGTAATCGAGGCGGTTTAGTTCCCCAGTAGGCATGATGACTTCATCGCTGAATGGGCCGCTAAAATGAGCAAAATGATCCGGCCATGGATTATAAATCAGCGTATAGTCGGGCATTCCTTTCAGTTCTTTTTGTGCAAGTTGTTTCAACTGGTGAGCAAGCACTTGATGGCGAGTCCAGCGAGTATAAAAATCCCACTTGCTTATCTGCTGATAGCGCGAGACCTCTTCAACTAATGTCGCTCGCAACTGTTGAAGTTCACGTTCGACAATCGCGCGCTCTTTCAGCTCACGCACACACCGCTTTTCACCAAAATCACGTAATGCCTCACCCGCCCCCAAATTCACTAAACCATCATAAGTGGTGTGAGCATTCCAATCGTATTGTGCATTGCAGTTGAGGGTGTTGAGGTAAGCGAGGCGATCAAACATCGTTTGTACTTGGTTTTTAACCAGTAAGCGATCAAGCTGCAGTGCATCATTACCAAAAAAGTAATAAGCTCGGTCGGTTGGGCGATCAACAAAGTGGAAATTGGGTATGCCAGTACCACCTTGGCCGGACACCTTAGCTCCTGTTTTTATGATCGGTAGATTACGCACACTGATCGTTGGTGTTGATGAAATGCCCACTTGAGTAATAGAAGCGCGATGATCACGATACAAGCGTTTAAAAAACGGCAAGTAATGTGGATCGTGATAAGGCTGCTCAGCCAATATCTGCATGAAACGTACTTGCTGCTGATGTTCGGGTTGAACCACCGCCATTGAAGAGGGCTTAGTGCTCAATCGATTGTTGTGATCTTGGTGAGCTTTGCGGATAAATGGCTTACTCGGGTCAACCAAACCTTCGATCAGCCCTTGTTGCAAACCATCCACGGTGATCTGCACTGCCATACGACGTTGTTGCTGAGAGCGGAGAAACGCAATCAATGCTTGAGGATCATCATCAAGTGCTTTTTGTAACCAGGAATTTAGTGCTTGTTCACGCTCTTGCTGATAGACAAATTGGCGGTAGCCTTTTAATACGTTCATACGCACAAAATCAATCAAAGTAACCGTGATTGCCTCTGCTTTGTTGTTCACACGTGCTGTATTTTCTGGCTTTGCATCTTCTAATACCCCAAAAAGGGCTTGCTTCATCTCTCCTTCATCCATCCCATTAGCAGCCTGACTAATAATTTGGATCACTATCGGTTGGATTTTATTAATCAGTAATCGATCGGGTTCACTTGACGTCAGATATTGATAGTGATCCGGCAATCTCTCAAGCTGTTGCCACTCACCAATTTCAACCAAGGCATCATACACAGTCACCATGGCCGCAATAAATTGGGCATCCACTTTAATCCCTTCATGATGCCCTTGATCTTTAATATTTTCTTTTTGTTCACTCACCACCTCTTCCCCATAATGGTAGAGGCTATGCTCGAATCCCTTTAAAACCTTTGCGTCATAAACAGCACTTAAATACTGTTTAAATACATCATCATTTTCTAACCCCGTATAACGATCATAATATTGATATAAAAAATAGCCCAGCGGGATGGCGTAAGTTGGGTTAGAAATTTGTGCAATAACGCGAGCTTTTGTTTTTGCATCTAAAGGCAACATAAGGATATAGCTATCGAGTGTTACCCCGGCGATGGTAAATAAGGTCGAATCACGGGCAAAGCGCGTTGAATAGCTTAAAGACGACGCCATTTGATTTTTCAATATTTGCGCCGAATTGAACAGCCCGCCAACCACAGGCGCATCACTGATAGCAGCGAAAGAGGTTGATGAAAGTAAAGAAGTTAAGAGTAACGCGATGGGTTTTAGCCGCCCAAAAGAATAAAATATCATACTGTTTTCCCTACAGTTATTGCATGCGCACATTGTGGCAAGCTTACTCGTAAGGTCAAGCCGTAAGTTATATTTACGTTATAAATCGGCCATATGTCCACATCAAAAGTAATGATACCAATTAGGTATTCTATACTGGTTAATTCTATTGCGTTCTTAGCGATTTGAATCTATAACAGTGGAAACAAAAATAATAAATAACACCCTCATCTAACGCTAGGAAACTTGGCTTAATTTGTTTTTAACTTATTTAATTCGAGGTAATCATGCGTACCAACCAACCTGTCACACAAAAAGAAGTCAAGTTTCCACCTAGCTATAACTTATTATCGGTCACTAAACCAAGCAGCCATATCACTTATGCCAGTAAAGAGTTTTGTGAAGTGGCGGGCTACTCATTAGAAGAGCTTATCAACCAGCCTCACAACCTAGTTCGTCACCCAGACATGCCAGCAGAAGCGTTTAAAGATATGTGGGAGCATTTAAAACGCGGCCAATCTTGGATGGGTATCGTCAAAAATAGATGTAAAAATGGCGATCATTATTGGGTTGATGCGTTTGCTTCTCCGATAGTCGAAAATGGCAAAACGGTTGAGTTTCAGTCGGTACGTTTGTGTCCAAGTCGAGAACACATCACCAACGCAGAAAAAATCTACGCGCAGCTTAAAGCAGGCAAAACACCCAGGCAGTTAAAGCTGCCTCGGACTCGCCTGTGGCAACGTTTGGCCATCGCCTTAGTTCCGATTGCAGGCATCAGCTTTGTGGCTGACACTCTTCTTCCGGGAATAGGCTTAGTATTGATGTTATTACTGTCCATGGTTGCAGGTTATTATTTAACTCGCCGTTTAGAATCGCTCAGTGCCGAAGCACGCAAGATATTTGATAACCCACTAATGGAATTGGTGTATAACGGCCATATTGATGACATTTCTGAAATCAAACTTGCGTTAAAAATGCGCCAATCCGAACTCAATGCTGTGGTGGGACGCATTCAAGATTCAAACCAACAAATTGGTGAAGCGGCCAATTCATCTTCAAAAAACTGCAAAACAACTGCGACCAATTTAGAAGGTCAAACACGAGAAACAGAACAAGTTGCCGCCGCGATCAATGAAATGCACTCTACCGCGAATGAAATTGCACAAAATGCGCAAAGTGCATCAGACGCAACAGAGAAAGCAAAATTGGCCGCCGAAGAAGGTATGGATTCGGTAAAAGATACATTGAATGCAATGCAACAGCTCGCAACCCAACTAGACAGCGCTTCATCGGTTGTCACACAATTGGCAGACCACGGAAAAACCATTGGCCAAGTGTTAATTGTGATCCAATCTGTCGCTGAGCAAACCAACCTGCTTGCACTTAACGCCGCTATTGAAGCTGCTCGGGCTGGCGAGCAAGGCCGTGGATTTGCGGTCGTCGCCGACGAAGTTCGCACCTTGGCACAACGCAGCCATGAGTCCACTAAAGAGATCCAAAATGTCATTGCGCTGATTCAAACCAGCACCCACCAAGCTGTCGATGCGATGCATGAAGGCGCACAGTTATCTAAATTATGTGTTAATAGTGCTAATGTCTCTGGCGATAAACTCAATATGCTACTTACACAAGTGATTGATATTACGGATAGAAATAAACAAATTGCCACCGCCGTAGAAGAGATGGCACGCGTGACTGAAGATATGAATTCAAGCGTTCAATCGATCAGTGATGTCTGTGTTGCGACCAATATTTTGGCCAGTGATACACGAGATGAATGTGAGGATTTAGTGGTAAACCTTAGCTCTCAAGGCACATTAGTTCGCCAATTCCGACGGTTATAATTTCATGTCCGACTAGCCCTCTAACGAGGGCTTTTTATTAACGGTAGATAGACTTTGTGGACTCTCGCACAATTAAATCGATAGGGGGTAACCTAGCATCGTGCCTCTCACCACTGAGCAAGTTGAGAATGGAATGCGCACACACCGCACCGATCTCTTCAATTGGTTGGCGCAATGTCGTTAGGGCCGGAGTGAAATACTGAGAGACAGGTAAGTCATCAAAACCAATCACTGAAACATCATCTGGCACTCGCACTCCGTGGTCAGTTAACGCCTTAATGGCACCATAAGCCGTTTGATCATTAGCAGCAAAAATCGCCGAGAAATGGACTTTCGACTGCAACAGTTCAACCGTCTTTTCATACCCACATTCAGAGCTAAAGTCACCTTGTTTAATGAGTTTAGGCATAGGCTTAATTCCCGCTTCACGAAGCGCTTTTTGGTAGCCAGTGAAACGGGCGGTTGAATCAGGCTGATTAGCGAGCCCTTTTATATGAGCAATGTTCACGTGCCCTAATTGCAATAGGTGCAAGGTGGCAATATAACCGCCGAGTACATTGTCCACATTAATGCAACGTACATTATTACTAACAATTTGATGGCCGACAGCAATGATGGGAATCGATTGAGCATATTTGAGGATTTGATCGCTTTTTAAACTGCCTGTCACTATGATCATTCCATCGACATTGCTTCTAGCAAGATACTCCAGTGCATGTGCTTCCAAGTTTTTCTGCCACTGACCTGTGGCAATCACCAGTGAATACCCTTGGGTCATTAATACCTTCTCCATGTCATTCAGAATTCGACTGGTGTGAGGGCTCTCTGCGTGCTGCACTAATACACCAATAGTCATCGAACGCTTATTGCCTAGATGACTGGTTGGGTAACTAGGTTTGTAGCCAAGGGTTTTAATTGCACGTTCAATATTTTGGCTTTTTTCATCCGATACGTAAGTTGTGCGATTCAAAAAACGAGAGACAGTGCTTGCCGAAACTTCGGCAAGCTTAGCGACATCATAAACAGTGGGTGCTTTCTTTGATTTTCTCATGGCGATGTTTGGCCCTTTAGAAGCACTCCTTCTCCACACAGAGAAGGAGTCTATCGTTTCTTTTTACTGTGTATCCCAACATATATTGGCGATCACAAATTGACACTCACCATTAGTAAATAATGAGAAGGGCGTGTCGAGATGAGTAAAACTTAATCCCTGCTCTGAGAAATGTGAACAAGCAATGTTCACGCGCGTAAAGCTATCATTGATGGTGGAAAAGTAGTGGCTGACGTCCACTTTAACCACGTTATCAATATCCCCCAAACATCCAGGAACAACGGCGCGTTGCAGTGCCAAATAAACAGGTTCTGTTGCCGCTCTGAGCACTTTAATCTCAAAACTGACCACACCATGCGCATTATCGTAATGGCTGAAATCTTCCGCTTGCCCTAGCCCCGTTTGCGCATAAACCATTGCTCCCCCCCCCAGAATTTCTACCTCAACGGCATCTTGCTGCTGCTGGTAGTTATACGGCTTAGTTCGGACAGCACCGAGTTTCATCACGTTGTTGCGTGAGACATCCACGCCCATCCAATGTTCAGCATCCGACACTTTAAGTTGATAATCGCCTATCGTCGCCATAATGCCATACAGATGCTCTGCACGTGTTGCTTGCCATTTTGCTTCTTCTGAGTCGATATCTAAATCAAGGTTATCAAAATCTCGAGTTTGTTTTTTTTCAGCGTAATTAAGCCCATAACCGTATTCAAATAAAGGAGCATGTTCCCCAACCGGAGACTGCTCACATTCAGGCACGACATAGTTGGGAATATGAGGAGGAATACGGTTCACACAGGTGCTGCGCTTTTTATTCGGCCAACTGAATGACAAGGTACCAGTGAAGTCGATATTAACTTCACCATTCTCTTTAGCCACTAAAACATCAGTAATGCCACGTCCTTCGCTGCCGGGTAAAAATGCCGCAACAAAAGCATCAGACAAGGATATTTCTTCATTGACAAACAGTGGACGACCGCTAAAGAAAATCGATACCACTTTTACGCCGCGCTTATGAAATGCTTTGATTTTTTCGCTATCTGCTCGGTAGCGACGTTTCAAGGTTGAAAACTCCAAAGATTGCCACGCTTTAATGTCACCCATCATTTCAGAATAAGGATCTTCACCAAACACCACAACCGCAATATCACCCGCTTGCCAATCACCTGTTAATTCTGGATCGTAGCAAACATTATCTATGCCCAATTCGGCTTCTAACGCCATTTTCACTGTGGTGGCTCCGGGGAAATCGGCTAAGTTATTTTCATCCCCTTGCCAAGTGAGGTTCCACCCGCCCGCTTGCTTTTGCAAATCATTGGCACCGCTGCCCGTTAACACAACCTTGCACCCACGTTTGAGCGGTAAAATACCCTTGTTATTTTTCAACAGTACCATCGATTGCTGCACGGCTTGGCGAGCGATAGCACGATGTTCAGAGCAACCAATCAGTGACTGCTGACCAGCCAAAGCTCGCGCTGAAGGATGCGGTTTTTTCCATAAACCCGCGCGCATTTTCACCCGTAAAATACGCGTCACAGCATCATCAATTCGGCTCTGGCTCAGTACTCCACTTTTTGCATCGCTCACCGCCTGACGATAGGCCGATTGCCAATGCTCACGGATAGGGATCATTAAAATATCGTTACCCGCATTGATAGCGTAAGTCGCATTACCATCGGTACATTTACTGACTTCAGAATGACCATGCCAATCGGTTACAACTAATCCATCAAAGCCCATTTGATCTTTCAAAACATCAGTGAGTAGGTACTTACTGCCATGAATTTTGAGGTTGTAATCACCTGAAATGTGCGGTGCGTGATCGTAGTTCGCTTGGTTATCCCACGAATTAAATGAAGACATCACCACTTGCGCACCGGCATTAAGGCCACTGAAATAGCCCATGGCATGCACGTTACGCAGCAGATCTTCACTGTAAGTATTGCTGCCGCGATCAACACCATTCACTGTGCCGCCATCGCCCACCCAATGTTTGACGTTTGAGATCACATGATGCTCACCTTGTAAGTCAATGGCGTCACCTTGCAAACCTGCGACCATTTCACTGGCATAAACATAAGTCACTTCGGGGTCTTCAGAGTAACCTTCATAGCAGCGCCCCCAACGCAAATCACGAGGGGTGGCTACGGTTGGTGCAAAGGTCCAATCAATACCCGTCGCGGCGATTTCCAGCGCGGTAATACGGCCAATTTTGCGAATTAAGGCAGGATTGCGCGCGCACCCCAACCCAATATTGTGCGGAAATACGGTTGCACCAAAGACGTTATTGTGGCCGTGTACTGCGTCAGTCCCCCACATAAACGGAATATGAAATGGGCGACCTTCATAAGCTTTTTCTGCGGCAAACCAGTATTCATCTGCTTTCGCTACCCATTCACTGGCTGGTGCATGTTTATTGCTGTTTGGCCAAGAGCCACCACCATTGAGTACCGTACCAATCTTATAATCGATGATTTCTTGCGGCGTAATATCGCGGATTTCTGGTTGGATAATCTGGCCAATTTTTTCTTCTAAGGTCATCAACCCTATGATTCTTGCTACTTGCTGTTCAATTTCAGGGTCAGCTTTGATTGCTGATTCTATTTTGGGCCAAACGTCGAAATAAGGGGCTTGCTTTATTATTGTCATCGTCTTGTTCACCATTAAAAACTGGCCAATGAGTTTTCACTCAGCGCATCAAAAATATGAATCGCATCTAGGTCGAGATAGAGTGTAACCTTCGTCACCTCTACCTCTGCCGCTTGGGTTTCCACCATCAAAGGCTGGCCTGCAACATGGGTTTTCAACAAAATACTCGCACCGAGCAACTCTTTATCTTTGAGCGTAACGGCGATTGGCAAGACGCGTTCATGGTTAACTTGTTCTGCACGTAAGTGAATATCGGTGGGACGAATACCGACATGCAATGCGAGGTTTTTAGACGCATGCGCTTTAAATCGCTCGGGAAGCGGGATAAAGATGTCACCCAGTTGGATAAGCCATTCGCCATCTTGCTGGATAAGTTGTGCATCAAGCATGTTCATCGAAGGGTTACCAATAAACTGCGCCACAAATTTGTTCGCCGGGCGTTGAAACACCTCTGTTGGCGTACCGACTTGCGCAACATAGCCATCTTTGAGGATCACAATGCGATCAGCGAGCGTCATGGCCTCAATTTGATCATGCGTAACATAAATAGTGGTGGTTTTAAGCTGACGATGTAACTGCTTGATCTCTTCGCGCATCACACCACGAAGTTTGGCATCTAAGTTAGAAAGTGGCTCATCAAACAAGAACACTTTTGGCGTACGCACCATGGCACGCCCCATCGCCACGCGTTGGCGTTGACCGCCGGATAACTCTTTAGGCTTACGCTCAAGGAGCGGGTCAAGCTCTAACATTTTTGCCGCTTTACGCACTTCCTTATCGATTTCAGTTTTTGGCATGCCTTTTAACTTCAATGCAAACGCGATGTTTTCATACACGCTCATATGTGGGTAAAGCGCATAACTTTGGAACACCATCGCTAAGTCTCTATCTTTGGCATCTACGTTATTCATCCACTTGTCACCAACGTAAATATCACCGGCCGTAATCGACTCCAGCCCCGCCAACATGCGTAATGTGGTTGATTTTCCGCAACCCGATGGGCCAAGAAATACCACAAACTCACCATCATTCACCGTGAAATCAAAATGCCTAACAACATCCACATGACCAAACGACTTCTTAATGTTCTTAAATTCAACTTTTGCCATAATTTTTCTCCTTCACACTGCGCCTTCTTTCAACAAAACCACGCCAGCATGAGTAACTAAAATGAGGGATTGAAGGCTAATCAGCCTTTTACTGCACCGGATGTTAAGCCGCTTATCATCTGTTTGGACGCAAAGAGATAGATAGTCACCAGTGGCAATATAGAAATGGTGGTGCCAAGCATCACCGCACCCCAAGGCGTATTTGGAATGCCTTGCACGCTACGTAACGCCTGAGTAATGACGTAGTTTTCTGGCGATGTGAGCACCACTAACGGATTCATAAAGCTGTTCCAGAAAAAGACAAACTGTACAATCGCCAGAGTTGCCAATGCAGGTTTCATCAACGGCAAAACAACGCTCCAGTAAGTACGAAACTCTCCCGCGCCATCGAGTTTGGCCGCTTCTAATAACTCTTTAGGAATAGAGGCCATCACGTGTTGGCGCATTAGAAAAATCCCGAACGGAGTAGTGGTAAACGGCAGCCAAACTGCCATGTGGTTATCCATCAAACCCAGAAATTTCACGATCATAAAATAGGGGATCAAGCTCAAGACGGGTGGGATCATCATGGAAGCCACCAACATGCCAAATAGCGCGTTCTTACCTTTGAACTGAAACACAGCAAACGCGTAACCGCCCATACTGCAAAACAACAGTGAGATAGTGGTGCCTAAAAAGGCAATGTAGATAGAGTTAAACATCGCCTGCCAAAACGGCATAATCTGCAACAGCTTTGCATAGTTAATGGCTAAGCTATCCCCAATGGCAAAGCTGATGCCTGAACCGAAGATTTCCGTACGATCGCGCGTTGACAGCAGCGCCGACCACAAAAATGGGAAAACAGTGATCAACGCCGAGACAATCAATACAACCGCCAGTAGCGCCATCATTACTTTAGTGATGAGTTCAATGCTGCGATCACTGAGTTTTAAAGCGTGGATTGACATGCTATTACTCCCCCAACCCTTTTTTACCAAAGAAGAAAAACTGAATCGCAGTACAAGTTGCAATCAGCGCAAACAGCAGCCAAGAAATAGCGGATGCCGTGCCCATCTCTAGCCACTCCCAACCCACTTTGTAGAGATACATTGAGATGGTTAAGCCTGCTTGGCCTACGCCTCCGGTGCCGCGCGTTAATACAAACGGTTCTTCAAACAGTTGTAAGTTGCCAATGATGGTCATGGTGACGGCAAAGAAAACGAAAGGGCGAATCATCGGCAGTGAGATATTCCAAAAACGGCGAAAAGCGTTAGCGCCATCCATCCGCGCGGCCTCTAAAATTTCTTTGGGAATGGTCATTAAACCTGTGGTGTACAACACGATGTTAAAACCGGTGTATTTCCAAAAAACCATGATGGCAATCGAGGGTTTGATCATGTTGGCATCATCTAACCAACGGATAGGCTGATACTCATTAAGCCAAGAAAATGCCCAGCCAAAGACACTGCTATCAGCTAAAGCCATTAAGCTTTGATTGATGATGCCCGAATTGGGTGAATACATATTGAAGAAGATGAGCGACGCCGCCACCGTTGAGGTAATGAATGGCAAAAAATAAGCGGATGTCAGCCAATGACGCAGCCGATCGCCCAATGAAACCAAAATATAGGCCACTGGAATAGCCACTAAATGTTGAGCGACGCCCGAGGTTATCGCCAACCACAATGTATTGCTTAATGAACGCCACAACCAAGGGTCGGTCAATGCAACTTGGTAGTTATCAAATCCCACATAATTCATGGCGGCAACCCCTTCGACGGGGTTCCACGCATGGAAAGAGAGATAGACAGAAAACAGGAGAGGAAAAACTCCAAAAACAGAAAAAATAATCAAAAACGGCAATAGAAACCCGTACGGTGTAAGCGCTTTCAAACTCAGGTGAGAAAAAAAACGTCGACCCGATGGCGCTTGCACAGCGTTGCTCGTAACGTGATTCATAATAACGACCTCTTAGGCATAACATCATGCCTTCTATAACTTACGCTTAGTGAACCACCAGCACCGCTGGCGGTTCTTTTTTAATGATGACCGTGCTATTGCATATTACGGGTACGACGCTGAATTAAACGTTCTGCATCTTTCAGTGCGGCTTTGATGTCTTTGCCTTCATCCAACACTTCCATCAGTGCATTTTCTAAGATGATAGAACGAGCCACATGGTCGCCTTTCGCAGGCGCGACTGGTTTGATGTTTTTTGCCACATTCGCAAACAACAAACGCGCTTTTTGACCACCTAGAAATTCAATTTCTTCATTGAACATTGGGTCATCGTAAGTCGTGACATTAGAGGGGAACGCGGCAATCGTTTCGAACGCTTTAAGCTGCACATCACGGTCGGTTGTCATGTACTCAATCAGCTTCCACGCGTCATCTTGATGTTTTGACTGAGTAGGGATTGAGAGAAATGAACCACCCCAACTGCCGTAAATACCATCAGGAAGGTTTGATACGGCCCATTTGCCTGCTGTATCTGGCGCAATCCAGTTTTTCAGATGTCCGAGTAACCACGCACCAGAAAGCTGAGTGGCAAAAGTACCGTTACGGAAACCTTCATACCATTCGTTAGACCATGCCAAAATTCGGCCATCTAGCCCTTTTTCACGAATCGTTTTTGCCACTTCAAATGCATGTACAAAACGTTCGGAAGTGACGACTGAATTTCCCTTACTATCAAAATACAATCCTTCGCCGTCAGGAACCGTGGTAAAAATGATCGCTTGTGCTACATCAGCGGCGGATGCAATCAGCTGTACGTTTTGTTTCTTCAATATTTCACCGGCTTTGATGTAAGAGTCCCAATCTTTTATCGCTTGATTGATGTCAATCCCCGCCTTTTCAAACACATCGGTTCGGTAGTACATCACGCCTGGGCCAAGGTCGACAGGAATGCCATACATATGGCCATCGCCACCCTTGCCTTGTGCCCAAGCATAAGGTGCGAAACGGTCTTGGAATTTGTCCGCGCCATATTTTTCCGACAAATTGACTAAGCCACCGGAGGCAACAAAGGGGCCAATTTTCTCTACATCAACCACAATCACATCCCCCGCTCCGGATCCTGTGGCAAGGTTCGTCGTCAGCTTGGTGTGGTGGTCGCCGTGGTTATTCATTAAATAGTCAACCTTGATACCACTCTTTTGTTCAAAGTCCGGCAATAAGACTTTCAAACTGCTATCAAAGTCGGGGAAACCGTCTAAACGGATGGTGTGGTCGGCAGCATATGTAAGCGAAGAAAATCCTAAAGCCACGGCGCTTGATAGCACTAAGGTCTTAAATTTCATGATTCATCCTTAATATCTTTATTGTTAGGTTTATAGGGTGTTGAGTAAATTTTTGACGGAGTCTCGTATCACCAACGAAGGGGATAATTTGAAGTTCACGTCGCGTTTGTTTTTGTGCAGCTTTTGAATAACGAGCTGAACCGCTTCTAAGCTCATCTGTTCAAGAGGGAAATTCACGGTCGTTAACGCTGGGGTGAGGTAACGCGCGAATAAAATATCGTCAAATCCAACCAAGGATATGTGTTGTGGTATTTGCAACCCGACACGGCGCAACTCTTCAAATGCACCAAATGCCATATGATCGTTTGAAGCAAATACGGCGCTAAATTCACAGTGACGCATCAGTAATTTGCGCATCGCTTTGACGCCGGATTCTTCGGTAAAACCAGCTTCAGACACGAGCGCTTCTTCATAGTCAAGCCCAGCCTCTTCCAACGCTTTTCGGTAGCCTTGCAAACGGCCTCGCGCATCAGATTTATCCAATGGCCCAGTAATACAAGCAATTCGTTGATGACCCTGACTGAGTAAATACTGTGTCGCCAAAAAGCCACCTATCTCGTTATCAATGTCGATACAGCTGCTGGCCATTTCAGGAATAAAACGGTTCACTAGCACCAAATGAACCCCTTGTTGATCCAATTCAATCAAGTAGTCATCGGTTAGATGTTGAGTATGGAGAATTAATGCATCGACTCGGCGACCTAGCAGAAATTGCACCGACTCTTTTTGCCCTTGCTCGGTGTTCGAGCCTGCCGTCACGACGACGTGGTAGCCAAACTTACGCAATTGCTCTTCAATGTTGTGCAAAATGCTTGAATAAAAAGGGCCCCCTAATTCCGGTACTATGATGCCGATGCTCCCCGTACGGCTTGAGGCCAGTGCTTGAGCAATAGAATTGGGGCGGTAACCAAGATCTTTAATCGCCTTTTCGACTCTGAGTTTTTTATCGTGGCTAACACGGCTAGTTCCATTAATCACCCGCGACACCGTCGCTTGCGATACACCTGCATGATCAGACACATCTTTAATTGTCGCCACTCTCGCCTCACAACATTACTGACAAAACCAACAAGAAACCGCTTTCATGAGCTAGTATTCAAGATATCCCCTCGCTTTAGCGTGAGAGAAATCACATCGAACTAGGCACACAAATGACAATTATCTAAACATTGAAAGCCACAACAGTTTCCCAAGCAGCCATGAAACTGTTTCATGGCAATCGGAAGAGAGAAAAAGATGGTGGCCGATTACCGTAAATAAAAAAGGGCCACTAATGTGGCCCGAAAGCGTAAGTGTATCGCTGGAGGTTAAAAACCACGGCAGGCATCGAGCGAGCCGTGAAAAAAGAATGGACAGTTAATGATCAAATATGGGGTTACCACCACGCTTCCCACATCGCGCCAATCGTTACCGTATCTGGGTTACTTGCGGCTTTAAATAGGCCGTCTTTGTCGATCACAGTTTCGTTATCGGCATCACCCAAAGTGGCATAGAAACGGAGCATTGGTCGAGCGCCTGCACCTTTACCAAACGAAATGTTCTGCGATAGTGTCACTTTCCAAGAAGAGTTGGTGGCGTCGATGTTGTCAAAATCTACAACATCATAGCCAGCTTCTAACCACGTTGAGTTGGTCTCATCCCAAAAATACATCGGGCGGACCAACACGTTGTAGTTAGTACGGTCATACTGTTTGTATGCGCCATCTTCGTAGGCTTGATAAGCCGCTAAGTATTCGATCGCCGCATTGTCTCCCAGCGCCTTACTCCCATCAAAGCTCACCAACAACGCTGATTGATTCTCCGTTTTCCAAAAAACACTGTCTTTGGCGTTATCAGCATAACGCACCACCAAACGGTCATCCCCAAACTTCAATTCACCCGCCACTTGAAACGCGTTGAGTTTTTTGGCCGTTGGATCCGAATTATCATCAAAGCCGTAGTTAGCATAAATGCTGAGATTGGTTGTATCAGAAAATTGAATGCCGTGGATTTTGGTGGTCAATGCGTAATTACCATCTGGATGATCGCTAGGAGAAGCCCCCGTTGCACTAACGACACTGGCGTCGAATTTAATGCCTCCTAGATTAAGGTTGTAGAAACCACCACCTTGCCCATCATGCGTCATCCAAAAATAGTCGTTCAAATTCGTTGAAATACGTTGGTGAAAGTCTCGACCAGCCCATACGTAAAGTTCAGGTTGGCTTTCAAAAATGTTGGTTCCGCCAGCGTAAGCTTTAGGCACACCCACCTCATCACCCCAATGGTTGAACATCACCACCACATCCCAAATAGCACCGCTGTCACTGACGAATCCTTTACCAAATTGGAACTCACCACCGTTACCTTCGTTTCCTAAACGGCCTGTTGAGTTACCGTTTAAACGGCCATTGGTTTCAACCAGTTTGACATCGCCATTTTGGTAGGCTGCGCCATAACGAGCATAACCAGAAAATACGATACCCGCGGGAACGTTTATATCTGGTGTCAGCACCAGTGGTTGTTGATCTTGATCCAACACCTCAGGATTTGGCATTGGATCGTTGGCAAAAGAAGGAGCAGAAGAGAGTACGGCAGCCACAGCTAGGTATAGAGGTAGAAGCTTATAATTTTTCATGTTAAGTCCTATTAATCACTTGGTTTGTTTTTGTTCTGTGGTCAGTTTAAAAAATGAAACAAGTGAAAATTAGGTGTCGCTTCACAGCGCGCTCGACTGCTTTTGGCGATGAAACTGAGGAAGACCGTTATTGTTATTTTTTATTAACACCATCAATACATTAAACGAAAATTGATTCACAAAACAGAAATGAAATCGGTTTCATTTCATAGAAATAGGACGAGTTCATCACGAGATTAACGCTCAAGAATTCACCAAATGGCTAGGTTTTTATGAAATATTTCATCAATATGATGATTTTCATGTCATTGCACGGAACAACTCGATGGGGATGAACGTCGCTCTCTTCACGTATAGCTGTTAACATACTCAACGCACATAACGTACAAACCATTCTGAGCTTGTTTTTCACCGCAGAGGCCACATATTAAAACCTCTACCCATATAGTTGAGCCGAGCAATGTCAAACACCACTCCGTTATCTCCACCTTCACTCACGCGCCAACTCTTGCAAATGACTTGGCCGATGATGTTTGGTGTGCTGTCCCTCATGAGCTTCCAACTGGTCGATAGTGCGTTTATCGGCCAACTTGGCGTGTTACCCCTTGCCGCGCAAGGGTTTACATTACCCATTCAGATGATCATTATTGGCCTTCAGGTTGGGCTTGGCATTGCGACCACAGCGGTGATTGCTCGCGCATTGGGTGCGAACCAAATTCGCTACGCGAAGCAGCTTGGTGGGTTAGTCGTCACTATTGGCAGCATTGGGGTTGCTCTGTTTTCAGTGATTATCTATTTACTGCGTCACCCCATCTTAGCGCTACTCAGCGCTCCTGAATCTGTGTATCAGATCGTCGACAGCTACTGGATTTATTGGTTAGTCAGTGCTTGGGTGGGCGCGGTGCTGTACTTTTTATACAGCCTGTGTCGAGCCAATGGCAATACCATGTTGCCGGGTACTATGATGATGGTCACCAGCATTTTAAACCTGATTTTAGACCCTATTTTTATCTTCACTTTTGATTTGGGTATTGAAGGCGCGGCGCTGGCGACTATTTTAGCCTTTGGGATTGGCGTGTTCGTGGTTACGCCCAAAGTGTCGAAAAGGCACTGGATGCTGTTTGATTGGTCAGATTTGGATGTAGGGAAAAGTATTCGCTCTATCAGCCATATCATGGGGCCGGCCATGATAAGCCAGCTTCTTCCACCGCTTTCTTCGATGCTGGCAACCAAACTATTGGCCAGTTTCGGCACCGCAGCTGTCGCGGCATGGGCGTTAGGATCTCGTTTTGAGTTTTTTGCGATGGTAGCAATATTGGCATTAACTATGTCGATGCCACCGATGGTGGGTCGTTTGCTTGGCGCATGCCAATTACAAGACATTCGAAAATTGGTTCGTGTTGCGTGCCAATTTATTCTTGGGTTTCAGCTCATCATCGCCGTAGTGACCTATCTATTATCCGGCCACCTTGCAGCGCTGATGACCAGCGAACAAAGTGTCGAATCCATTTTGCACTGGCACTTAATGATCGTGCCAATCAGTTTAGGGCCGCTTGGTATCTGCATGTTAATGGTCTCGGTTTCTAATGCGTTGGCAAAATCATACACAGCCTTAACCATTTCCGCGCTGCGCCTGTTTGTGTTCTTCTTGCCCTGTTTATGGGTTGGCGCTCAAATAGCGGCACTGCATGGCCTGTTTATCGGGGCGTTGGTCGGTAACATCCTCGCAGGCCTTGCCGCGTGGGCGATGTACCAACGTGCACTTCGGCAAGTTGAGCAGCAGAAAAACCATTGAGTTTAGGTAACACAGAGCCAAAACGAGCAATCTAGTCTCAAAAATATGAATCTGGTCTATAGTTAACACACGTTAAGTTGATGAATATTTTCGATAACTATGGACAACAAACCGGTTTTCGTAATTGCGGCGGAAGTGGCAGCAGAGCTAAACCAAAGCGTACTCATTGCAAAAAAATTACTGCTTGTCGCCAGCAATGCCAGAGCTCTGGCTCTGCGTGCGGGCGAAAGTGCCGCAGGTTTTCGGCCAATTACTGATTCGATTGATGATTTAGTCCGCGTCACGCTAGAGGCGTCGCACACCATCAACTTGAAGGCGCAGCGTATCAGCCAACTCGCAACTGCAAGGACTCGTGCACGCGCTGCGCTTGAACGTTTTGAAAATGTGTATATACAAGCGCATAACGCTCGGCATTTACACAGTTTGGATGCCGTACATCATCAAAACCAAGAGGAATATAGCAAACTCAGTCACAGTTTCTACTCTGAAGCTCAAAACCTGCACGAGTTATTGCAAACCTTATACGACAACCTGCGCATTGCACAAATCATCTCGATCATGCTGAGCGTGGAAGCCTCTCAAGCAGATGAGCGATATCAAGCTCAACTGCAAAGCATTGCGAATAACGTCGCTGAACTGGCAAAAGAAATTCAAGCTCACGTCATGCTATCGCTCAAAACATTCTCTCTCTTTTCTCAGGTGAACTATGCAATCAAAAATACTATTTGAACGCGGCCATCATCGCTGGGTGATGTTTGCTCGCGATCCAAACAAACCAGAAAAAATCATTGATACCAACCAATATATGATAGTCAATCGTGATCAAGCGATATTGCTAGACCCCGGTGGCATTGAACTGTTTTCGGCGATGCTCGGTTGCGTCGTGAAAGAAGTGCCGATTGAACATATCAAGCATCTTTTTGCCTCTCACCAAGATCCAGATATCATCTCTTCCCTCGGTTTATGGGATAAAGCACTGCCCAGTGCAACATTACATTCACCTTGGTTGTGGGAAGGGTTTATCCGCCATTTTGGTATGGAGTCAATTCAATTCTCCCCCATCAAAGATGAAGGTGGAAAAGTGTCCTTATCAGGTCACGACCTGCACTTTATCCCAGCACATTACATGCACTCTTCTGGTAACTTTTCGGTTTACGACCCTGATGCAAAAATATTGATGTCTGGCGATATTGGTGCCGCGCTCGACAGCCCTAACGCCTCTTTTTTTGTAGAAGATTTTCAAAGCCATATTCCAAAAATGACTTATTTTCATCAACGTTGGATGCCATCTAACCGCGCCAAAAGTGATTGGATTGAGCGAGTCAGCCAGCTGGATATTGAGATGATGTGTCCGCAACATGGCGCTATTTTTCGGGGCGATGATGTTCAACGATTTTTGGAATGGCTAGATAAGCTGGAAGTTGGCGTAGCGATAAAAAAATAGCGATGTTAAGGCTCTCGATGAGAGCCTTACAAAAAGAACAAATTAAGCTTGAGTAATGGGTTCACGCTCGACCGTATCGGGCTGATGCTCTGCGACCCAGTAAAGCCAAATCATCACTAGGCACAGCACAAAGCAAAGGCCAAACAGCCAATTTGAATTGAGGTATCCAATCACCGCCCCCCCAACCAGTGGCGCAATCGCAAAACCTAACGAATAAAGCGCGGCGGCACCAAAGTAAGAACCACGCAAATGGGCGGGAGCCATGCGGTCTATTTGTACGTTTAAGGTTGGAAAAGCAATGACTTCGCCCATACTCAAAACAAAGCAAGCGAGCGCCCAACCAATCGGTAAATCTGCAGGGGTAAACAGAAAGCCGAGTTGCGCAAGCCCCATCAATAACATGCCGATCCGAGTTCGTACAAACAGCGGGACGTTTTCCAACCACTTCAGCATTGGGAACTGGAAGATGATAATGGTCATGGTATTTACCAGCACTAACCCTGCGACAATTTGCGCTGCATCGGCGGCACTGGTGCGTACAATCACTTGTGGAATAGACGATTCTACCTGCCCATAGATGAACATCATGATGAAGTTCGCCACCATCAACTTCACAAAAATATTATCTTTACTGATCACTCTTAGCGTCGAAGAAAAATTAGGCAAACCAGAGCGATCGGGCTTGGTGTAGCGCCCTTTACGTTCAATACCGAACAGCAGCCAAAAACCAAACAATAAATACGTGCCGCCGGTAAAGAAAAAGAGAGTTTGTGGGTGAGAAAGCCCAAACGTAATCCCAAGCAGTGGCCCAATGGCACCACCTAGATTGAGTAGGAAATAGCGGATGTTGAGCGCCAGCTCGCGATCTTTCAAATTCGGCAAGTTATCACCAATCACTGCTTTGCCCGGCGCTTCAATCATTGGTCGCATTAAACCAGTAAGGACAATAAGCACGTAAAACTGCCAGATTTGATCAGCCACACCAATGCCACTGTAGGCAAATGCAGCCATCACACTGCCAAGAACCATCACCCACTTGCGACCAAATTTGTCGGAAAGATACCCTGAATACAACCCAGTAATTGCTCCTACAACAGCAGAGGTCGCCAGCATTCCACCCACTTCAATCGGCGATGCACCATAATCTTGGTAAAGAAACACGATCAAAAATGGCCATGCCATGAAAAAACTGGTACGAGCAATCAATGTTCCGGTTAATACCGTCCACACTGAAAAATTAAACCTTTTTACCCTTTCTAAACGAAATAAGCTTTCCTCTTTCGCCATAAAAACACTCCTTACTTTCAGCCACTTGACCATGCGTTCACACGATGAACATCACATTTCTAGTTCTTATTGGGTCAATATATGAAGATAATGTTAATAAAGATAGTGTTTTTTATACGAGGGAGATCGAATCATAAAAACAAACAGATAACCCCAAAAAACCTAGTTATTTCGGATGGTTAGATATTCTTTGATTCATAAAAAAACCGCATAACCTTTCGAGTTATGCGGTTGAGACTAGGAAATAGTAGTCGATTTATAGTTTGAAGAAGGCGAGCTGCGCTTTTTGCTTCTCGGCCAATTGTGACAGTTCGGCACTGGCACTGGCGCTCTGGCTGATACCCGTTACGTTTTGATTTACAAGCTCAGACATATTAACCACGTTACGGTTAATATCTTGCGTGACTTGCGACTGCTCTTCTGCCGCAGTCGCCACTTGGGTATTTGAATCATTGATGTCTGAAACCGATTCCGTGATCCCAACAAGTGCATCATTTGCTCGTTGCGTTAACTCACCGTTACGCGCAAGCATCTCAATGCTGGTTTGCATACTATCGTTTGCAAGAATCGATTGGCTTTGCAGCTCTTCAATGATAACTCGAATCTCTTTAGTTGAACTCTCAGTACGTGCAGCAAGCATGCGAACTTCATCAGCCACGACCGCAAAACCACGACCAGTCTCACCTGCACGTGCCGCTTCAATAGCCGCATTCAGTGCCAATAAGTTGGTTTGCTCAGAGACACCTCGGATCACTTCAACGACATCGTTGATCTGCTCTGATTGCTCTTTTAGACGCAGAACTACGCTCGCAGCATGATTCAGCGCTTCTGACATTTGTAAGCTCGCTTGGGCGCTCTCTTTAAAAATAGCTAAGCCTGATTTAGCAAGTTCATCCGCTTCGCGAGCGGTTGAATCAGCGACCGTTGCGTTATCACTCACGTTGTTTGCTGTGCTCGCAAGTTCATTCACCGCCGAAGCAACTTGTTCAATTTCACTCAACTCTTGTTGTGCATTTGATTCTGCTTGCGTCATCACCGCAGCCAGCTCGGTTGAAGCTGACGCCACTTCTTCACTAATACGATTCAGATGGTCAACGGTAGCATGTAACTGAGAGGCCGTCGTATTGACATCTTTACCCAGCATTGCGACCTCGTTTTTACCATCAACATCTAAACGAATGGTTAAATCGCCTTGCGCTAATTCACGCATCACAGCTTGCAGCTTCTGAATCGGAGCCACAATCATATTTGAGAGGATCCAAGCCACCACAAGAGATAACGCAAGCACAGACAGTACAGTAAACATCGCAGTGTTCATTGCGCTCTGTTCATGTGCTGCAATTTTATCCAATGCTTGATCTGCCTGCTGCTTAACTTTTTTACTCAGGTCAGAAACAGCGCTGAGCATATCATGACCTGTTTCTCTAAATTCGGAAATGTATGACATGTATTCAGTTTCAGATACAGCGCCTTGATCATACCGTTCCAATAATGCCAACATTTGGTTTGAAAGAGTTACGTATTAATCCACACGGCTAAGAATATGAGAAACATCACCTTGATATATTGACTCTTTTTGCAAATTTTTCAGTTGTGTGGCAATGTCATTTTTCGTTTGTTTTAACTCGAGTGGAAGCTCCTTACGATAGCGTGGGTCAATAATCGAATACAGTGCATTAATGCGCATCAAGTTAATATCATCGACTACAAATACGGACAATGTCTCCTCATTTTCTTGAACGGTACTTCTTACAGCCGTAGCCTCAAACTGATCATGCTCTAAATTATTTTTTGTAATCCACAGAGCGACTACTAAGGCAAATGTGGTAATTAAAACAGGAAGCAGTACCTGAACTCGGATAGGCAAATCTTTCAGTGAAAAGTGCATAAATCTCTCTAAAATGTAGCGGTGGCCATAAAACCAAAAGGTAATGCACTGTAATTTATGCTATATGAAAGCGACTAATGAATATTTATAAAATTATAAATAAAGAACAAACTCAATAAAAACAAACAACTAGAGTTGACAAAGTGATTCTTTTCATCTTTTTTTACAAATTGATATAAAAATGACCACTCGATGAGTGGCCATTAAACCATTAACAATATTTCAAAAATCACCCAATAAGGTTATTTTCTAAGCG